>JBKJMP010000406.1:0-5003 GCA_046596395.1 Gemmatimonadaceae bacterium | reverse complement strand
TGCTGGATGCCCAGGATGCGCTGGGCCTCGTGGCCATGCTCGATCGCGCCCGCAACACCGGCGTGGTCGCCCGCAACTGCCTCGTGGGCGCGCTCGACGCAGACCTGCCGCTGCAATGCAGCGTCTGGCCGGAGATCCATCCGGCGGGACAGGTGGGTCGCCTGGTCGTGGAGATGCGCCCGTCCACCGTCGGCGAGCTCACGCTGGCCATGCAGCGCGAAGTGGCGGAGCGGCTGCTGCTGAGCGCCCTGCGCGAGCAGGAGGCCGCCGCGGTCGCGGAGGTGCTCAGGAAGAGCGCGGCGTTTCTCGCGTTCGAGAGCCGCCGCCTCAGCGAATCCCTCGACGAAGGAACGACGCTCGCGGCAATGGCCGGCATGTCCCTCGCGCACTTCGGCGACTGGTGCATCGTGGACACGCTCGGCGAACACGGCGCCATGCATCGCCTGAGCATCGTGCATCCCGACCCCGCGCTCCAGGGCCTGCTGCACCGCGTCAACGGCCGCTGGGCGCCGCTGGCCGGTGATCCGTTCGGATTGCCGGCGGTCCTGGTAGAGTCTCGCACCTCGATCCGCGACCACGACATCGACGAGGCGCTGGCGGGTGCCGCGCACGATCCCGACCTGTCCGCCGCGCTTCACACGCTCGGAGTCCGCGCGATGATGACCGTGCCCCTCATCGTTCGCGACCGGCTGCTGGGCGCCGTGACCTTCGTCCGCAGCCGCGCGAGTGAGTCCTTCACCAGCGACGATATCGACCTGGCCGAAGACATCGCGAGCCGGAGCGCCATGGCGCTCGATCGTGCGCGCGCCTATGGCGAGGCGGTGGCGCTGAAGATCCGCGCCGAGGCGGCGGCGCTCGCCAAGGTCGAGTTCCTCGGCATGATGAGCCACGAGCTCCGCACCCCGCTCAACGCGATCGGGGGATACGTGGACCTGCTCGACATGGAGATCCATGGCCCGGTGACGACGGCGCAGCGCGTGGACCTCGCGCGCATTCGCACGAACCAGCGCTACCTGATGGGACTCATCAGCGACCTGCTCAACGTCACGCGGGTCGGCGGCGGGGAGCTCAGCTATGGCATCACGGACGTCGTGGTATACGAGATCCTGACGGCGAGCCTCGCCCTCGTGGCGCCGCTCATCACGCAGAAAGAACTGGTGCAGGAACGCCTCGCCTGCGACGTGCGCATCGTGGCGCGCGGCGACGCCGAGAAGGTGACGCAGATCCTGGTGAACCTGCTCTCCAACGCCATCAAGTTCACGCCTGAGGGCGGCCGGATCGTGATTGACTACATGGCCGACGGGAATATGGTGGTCCTGCGAGTCTGCGACACGGGCATCGGCATTCCCCACGACAAGCTCGACGTCATTTTCGACCCGTTCGTCCAGGTGAAGGGCTCCCTGACGGACGTCGAGGGCGGTGTGGGTCTCGGACTCGCCATCAGCCGCGGGCTCGCCCGAGGCATGGGTGGTGATCTCACGGTCGAGAGCACGCTGGGTGAAGGGGCGCGCTTCACGCTGCGATTGCCGCGGTCGCTCGCGGATCCGAACCCCATCCTCGCCTGAACTTCGGGGTCAGAGTGCTCCCCGGGTTTGGGGTCAGAGTGCTCCCCGCTGCCAGCCTGCGCTCAAAACGCGCGCTGCGGCGAGAGAGCAGAACACGACATCGACCTGGTGTCGCACATTCGGAGTGTCGCGCGGGTGGAGTTCTCCCCAGAACGTTCCGATACTCGGATGGGTGCGGCTTCCTGACTGCCGCCCCATCCGAGGCACGTCATGATCAGCGCCAGCGACCCGTCCGTCATCTCGAGCGTTGTCAGGCCCCCTGTCACGGGCGGCACCGAGACGATCCTCGTCATCGAGGACGACGAGTGGGTCCGACTGATCGCCACGCGCGCGATGCGCCGCGCTGGCTACACGGTGCTCGACGCGTGCGACGGAGCATCCGCGCTGCTCGTATCCGAAGGCCACGCCGGGACGATCGACCTGGTCCTCTGTGACGCCATCATGCCGGGGTTGAGCCCCGGCGCGGTCGTGCAGCAGATCAGCCGGGCGCGGCCCAATCTCAGGGCGGTCTTCATGTCGGGCTATTCCAGCGACGTCGTGGCGCGGCATGGGCTGGACGCCGGCGCAGTGGCATTCCTCGGCAAGCCCTTCACGCCGCACCAGCTCCTCACCTGCGTTCGCGTGCAACTCGACCTTCAGCGCTCGGCTCCCGAGCCCACGCCATCGGAGACCGACGTCATCGCACGGCCCGCGCGCCTGGCGGCGTTGCGCGCGACGGGGCTGCTGGACTCGCCTCGCGAGGAAGCCTTCGACCGGCTCACGCGCCTCGCCACGAGGTTCCTCAACGTGCCGGCCGCGTTCATCTCCCTCGTGGATGAGCGCCGTGACTTCTATCTCTCGGCGAGCGGCTTCGGGGAGCCGCTCGCATCCGCGCGAGAGCTGAACGGCGTCACGTTCTGCCATTACACGATACGGTCGGCGGCTCCCCTCGTGATCCCCGACACCGCTGGCGATCCCCTCTATCGCACTGTCCCCACCGTGACGTCGCCCGGCGTGGCGGCGTACGTGGGCATCCCCATGGTCGTCCACGGGGAGGCAATCGGCGCCATGTGCGTCATCGACTCCGCGCCCCATTCGTGGTCCGCCGCCGACGTGCAGGTGCTCTCGGATCTCGCCGCCGTGGCGCTCGATTGCATCGAGCTGCGCGCAGCGACCCGCAGTCAGGCCGATGCGCGCGTGGCAATCGGCCACGCCAATGCGCAGCTCCTGCTCGCGAAGAATGCGGCCGAGCAGGCCAATCGAGCCAAGGCGGAGTTCCTCGCCAACGTGAGTCACGAGCTGCGTACACCCCTCAATTCCATCATCGGGTTCGCCAACGTGCTGCGCCGCAACACCGCCCGCGCGCTCAGCGAGCGAGAGCTGAAGTACCTGGATCGCATTGGATTCAATGGAACGCAGATGTTGGCACTCGTGGACCGCATTCTCGATCTTGCGAGGATCGAACAGGGGAGCCTGCAACTGCGGTGCGCCTGGGTGGACGTTGCCGATGCGGCGCGCACCGTGTGCGACTCCCTCGAGGACCAGGCGGCGGCCGCCGGCGTGTCACTGACGGCTCACGACGACGGGCCTCCGGGACCGGTCGCCGAGGCCACGCAGCTGCACACCGACGCGAGCAAGCTGAACCAGCTGCTCATGAATCTCGCGGGGAACGCCGTGAAGTTCACGCCCGTCGGGGGGAGCGTGCGCGTCGTGCTTCACCGGGATCCGTCGGGCGCGCCACGCCGGGTCGACGTGAGTGACACGGGCATCGGCATCGCGCCGGATGCGCAGGCGCGGATCTTCGAGCCCTTCGAGCAGGCCGAAACGGACACGGGCGCACGATTCGGCGGCAGCGGATTGGGCCTCGCGATTTCACAGGCGTTGTGCGCGGCGCTCGGATTCACCCTGACGCTCGCGAGCGACGTCGGCGTTGGCTCGACGTTCAGCATCGGCTTCCCATCCTGAGGCATTGTCACCCCGAGCGAGCGAACTTCGCTCGGGATGGACCCGTCTATGAACAGACGCTGGTCAACGTGACCGGCGTGCTCACGAGCAACGGCGCCTGTGTTGCGTTCTGGCGGCCGTCATACACGTCGACTCTCGTTGCGTACGACGCCACGCACTGCGAGACATACTCGTTGACGAGATTGACCGTCACCGTGCGCAAGGTACCGCCGGAAGTGACGGCGAGCTCCCCGTGAAAGAACGCCCCGCTGGACGGATAGTTGAAGAACACAGATACGAACCCGCTCTGAATCGGCCGCGAGATGTTCAGGATGACGGTCGCGGTACAATTCCTCCAGCCGGGGAGTGGCGTTGCCGAGATCGAGCACGCCCACGTCACCTGGCCCACAGCGACCGTTCCAATGACCGTCATGGTGACCGTGCGGCAGGCTGACTTCGCCGCCACATCCACCGCGCAAACCGAAAACGTGCTCGTACCCGCGGTGCTCGGCGTGCCACTGAGAATGCCGTTCAGCCCAAGGGACAGTCCCACCGGTGGAAATCCCACGCCCGAGCCGAGCTGAAAGTGATACGGCGGCTGGCCGCCCGTCGGATTGGTCGCGGTTCCGCCGCACAGCGCCGCGTTGCCGGTCAAGTTGGGCCGGCAGAAGGAATGGGTGAACGGCTGACCCACCGTGGCGTTCAATACCGCATCGGCGTTGAACACGACGGGGTTTGGAAGCGGCGCATCCACCGCCGCGCCACCGCAGGCGCCGGTCAGCAGGGCGAGGGCGGTCCACACGGAGGCGGCGAGCGTAGGCGCGTGCATCGGAGTGCGTCGCATCTGACCCTTGGAAGGAGTGCGCTCCGGGGGTCAGTGGGTTGTCTCGTCATGGCCCTGGGACCGTCAACCACGAGGCGTGGTAGCGGCACGTTGCCGCACAGGCCGGCAATAAGCAAGTGCGCAGATCGGCGTGGCCGCCCTGACCACCCGACGATTCGAAATTCTTGACACCACCCGAGCCGGGGGCGAGCTTCCCCCTCCGGCTTCGAGGACTTCGTGGCCGCCTTCCGCTCGTCCCGGCCTCTCCCCGCGCCGCATACATTCGTTTATGGCCGCACCCGTCGCCTCCAGTGAACGCCTGGGTGATCTCCTCGTCCGCGAGGGGCTCATCACGCGAGAGCAACTCGACAAGGCGCTCCAGGAGCAGCGGCAGAGCGGCACACGCGTCGGTTACAACCTCGTCAAGCTCGGCTACATCCAGGAGACCGAGCTCACGAAGATGCTCGCCCGGCAGTACAAGATGCCGGCGGTCGACCTGTCCAAGTTCGAGGTCGATCCCCGGATCGCCAAGCTGATCCCCGGCGACCTCGCCATCAAGCACCTCGTCCTCCCCCTCAAGCGCGACGGCCGCACGCTCACCGTCGCCATGGCGGACCCGACCAACCTCGGCGTGCTCGAGGACCTGAAGTTCATCACGCGCTACGACATCTTCCCCGTGATCGGGGGAGAAT
>JBKJMP010000272.1:0-2623 GCA_046596395.1 Gemmatimonadaceae bacterium | reverse complement strand
CGCCCCCGTTCAAGCAGGCAGAGTTCGACATCATGTACGCCGAGGGGATCAGCCACACCTCCCTGCTGGTGGACATTGGTGCTGAGTCCGGTATCATCGAGAAGTCTGGCGCCTGGTACAGCTACAACGGCCAGAAGATCGGTCAGGGCCGCGAAAACGCGAAGATGTACCTCAAGGACAATCCGGGCATCCTTGCCGAGATCGAGGAAAAGGTGAAGGTTGTACTGGGGATCGGCGCCGACCAGACCGGAGCGGCGCCCGAACCCGACGAGGCCGAGTAGGGGGGTGGACTGCGGCGGGCGTCTGGATCTGGCATCGCTCGTGCGGTCGTGCAACGTGGCGGTACCCACGGAACAGCGTCGCGGTTCATGTGGTATGTTAGGTAGGAAGGAGCCGAGGAGGCGTTCTCTGGAATCGATGGGGCCCGGAATCCCCAGCGTGACAGGGCACACTCCTCGGTTTCTTCTTTCCATACGCATGCTGTTGCAATCATTGAGGATATCTGCGCGACCTCAACTCGATTGTCAGGTCAGCCAAGGGATGTGATGTCCTTTCGTATCGCGCGTCGCTCACCTCCGCAGCGGGTCGATCTGGAAAACTTCTCAGACGACAGCTCTGTGATCTCGGGCATCGTGCCGACGCCACGAAGGCCCGGACGTTTCGACATTCTGGTGGACGGGCGCGCCTACGCCACTCTCTCGCTCGGCGCCATCGAACGGCTGCAGCTCGTCGTCGGACGATTGGTTGGCGGGATGGCGGAACACATCCGCGCCGAAGCGAACGAGCTCACCGTTCACGACCGCGCGTTGAACATGCTCGCGTTCCGCGCACGGTCGGCAACTGAGCTCGCGCGAGCGCTCGTTCGAAAGGGAGAGGGCCGCGCCGTCGTCGATCGCGTCATCGGCGCGCTTCGCGAACGCGGGCTGTTGAACGATGCCGACTACGCGCACGCGTTCGCTCGCGCGAAAATCGTCGGCGCGCGAAAGTCGAAGCGACGCGTACAGCAGGACCTCTCGGCGAAGGGCGTGGCGCGAGACGTCAGCGATGCCGCGGTCGAGCAGGTGTGCGCTGAGGAAGGCGTTGACCAGCAGGAGATCGTGGTAGAGGTCGCGCGGAAGAAGTTACGGTCGCTCGCTCGGCATGAGCCCGCGGTGCGGACACGCCGGCTCTACGCGTTCCTCGCGCGCCGCGGCTACGAGAGCGATCACATTCGCCGCGCGATGCGGGTCGTAGGGCAGGAGCTCGATGACGAGGTGGAGGTGAGGGACGACGACGAGTAGCGCCTCGCACTCCCTGCGCAGGGGGCCCGCCCTATATTTCGCGGTCTATGCGCGCCTCCGAGATCCGTCGTCGTTTCCTCGACTACTTCGCCCAGCAGCAGCACGTCATTCGTCCGAGCGCGTCGCTCGTTCCCGCCGATGATCCGACGCTGTTGTTCGTCAACGCCGGCATGGTGCCGTTCAAGAAAGTCTTCCTTGGGATGGAAGAGGCGCCCGACGGAAAGCGAAGGGCGACGACGTCGCAGAAGTGCGTACGCGCAGGCGGCAAGCACAACGACCTGGAGCAGGTGGGGCATACTGCCCGGCATCATACCTTCTTCGAGATGCTGGGGAATTTTTCCTTCGGCGACTACTTCAAGCGCGACGCGATCCGCTTCGCGTGGGAGCTGTTGACGCATCCCGACCACCTGGCGATCGATCCGTCGGTTCTGCGCGTGAGTGTGCATCACTCGGACGACGAGGCATTCGCGCTGTGGCAGGAGATTGCCGGCCTTTCGCCGGAGCGCATCTACCGGCTGGGTGACAAGGACAACTTCTGGCAGATGGCCGATACCGGTCCGTGTGGTCCGTGCACGGAGGTCTACGTCGATCTTGCGAAGGTGGCGTCGGACTTCCGCTTCTCCGAGGGGGCGAACGGCGAGTGGACCGACCTGACGCGCGCGGAGTTCTCGCACGACGCCTTCGTCGAGGGCGCGGAAGCTGGGCGGTTCCTCGAGATATGGAACCTCGTGTTCATGCAGTTCGACCGGCAGGCCGATGGCACGCTCGTGCCGCTGCCCAAGCCGTCGGTTGACACGGGTGCGGGACTCGAGCGCACCGCGGCGGTAAAGCAGGGGGTAACGAACAACTTCCATACCGACATTTTCGCACCGCTCATCCGGACGGTCGAGGAAACGGTGGGTTTTGCCTACTGGGGACGCGAGAGCGACGAGCACCGCACCGGCGTGGCGATCGCGGGAGGGAAGGGCGGTGCGGACGTCGTGCCGAACGCGGTGGACCCCGCGTCGTTCCGCGTGCTCGCCGATCATGCGCGTGCGGTGGCGTTCCTCCTGGCCGACGGTGTCTTTCCAAGCAATGAGGGGCGCGGCTACGTGCTGCGCCGCATCCTCCGCCGCGCGGTACGTCATGCCTACCTGCTCGGCCGCCGTGAGCCGACGCTCGTGCACGCGGTGCAGACGGTGATCGATTCGATGGGCGATGTCTTCCCCGAGCTCCGTTCGCGCGGCGAGCATCTGCTCCAGACGACCCGCGTTGAGGAACAGGCTTTCCTTGCGACGATCGAAGGCGGCCTCTCCCGGTTCGAGCAGCTCGCACCCGCGGAGTCCACCGACAAGGGCACCATC
>JBKJMP010000142.1:0-8951 GCA_046596395.1 Gemmatimonadaceae bacterium | reverse complement strand
GCGTTGCCGAAGATCGCCAGCACCGACACCGGCGCCGCGCCAGCGGTGAAGGGCAACGCGCGCGTGCTCGGCCGCGTTGTGAACGCTGCGGGCGCACCGGTCTCTGGCGCCCTCGTGAGCCTGATGGGCGCGAGTGGCTCCACGAAGACGCGCCCGAACGGTGAATTCGTACTCGACTCGGTTCCCTCGGGAACGCAGTCGCTGGTCGTGCGCCAGATGGGCTACCGCCCGACCGAAGTGCCGGTGGAGTTGTCGGCACGCACGCCGGCGCGCGTCAACGTGAAGCTTGGTGTGTTCGTGCCCGAGCTTTCTCCGGTTGAAGTCGTGTCCGTGCGCGATCAGGGGCTCCAGCGCGTCGGTTACTCGGAGCGCAAGCGCACCGGCACGGGCGGCCACTTCATCGATCCCGAGACCATCGAGAATCGCAAGGCGCTGCTGTTCACGGACCTCCTCCGCACGGTGCCGGGCATTCGTGTGCAGATGTCCGGCAACAACCAGGCAGAAGTCTTCAGCACACGCTCGGCGACTGGTGGCGGATGCGTCACCTTTTTCATGGACGGCGCCAAGTGGGAAGCGCTCGGCGCGGGGGAGCTCGATTCGTTCGTTCGTCCGGAGGAAGTGGCCGCGATCGAGGTCTACAACGGCATTTCGATGCCAGCGCAGTTCCAGACGGTCGGTAACAACTGCGCGGCGGTCGTCGTGTGGACCAAGATGCGCGTCCAGAACCCCCGGAAGAAATAATGGATCATCCGATCGTCCATCATGCGTTCAACTTCTCGATCGGGCCCCTGAACCTCACCGGTTTCGGGCTGGCGATGATGGCGGCGTTCGGCGTGGCGCACTGGGTCGCGCAGCAGGTGCTCGCCGAGCGTGGTGACGATCCCGACATCATGAACGACGTCACCTTCGCGGCGCTGGCCGGCACGATCATCGGCGCAAAGGTCTACTACGCGATCCTGCAGGGCAGCGTGACGGCGCTCTGGTCGCGCGCGGGGTTCGTCTTCTGGGGCGGGTTCATTGGGTCCGTGATCCTCTGCGCCATCGTGGTTCGCTGGCGCAAGCAGTCGTTCCTCCGCATTGCGGACGGCACCGCGGTCGGCATCGCTGCCGGATATGCCATCGGCCGCACGGGGTGCTGGGCCGTTGGCGACGACTATGGTCGCGTGTGGGATGGGCCGCTCGCCGTCGCGTTTCCGGAGGGGCTTCCGCGGTCCACCGCCGCCGTGATGAACTCCGTCTACAGCGCCAATCTTCCCGCGTCGATCGCGCCCGAGACGGTGATGGCCGTGTATCCGACGCAGTTGCTGGAGGTCGCGCTCGGCTTCGTGATGTTCGTGGTGCTCTGGCGTCTTCGTCGCCACACCCATGGCGCGGGATGGTTGTTCGGCATGTACTGCGTGCTCGCCGGCGCCGAGCGGTTCATGGTGGAGTTCTTCCGCGCAAAGAGCGACATGGTAGGGCCAGTGACGTCGGCGCAGGTGGTTGCGTTCTGTGTCGCCGCCGCCGGAATTGCCCTCGTGTCCTGGCGTCGCGGTGCGACGCCGGCGCTCGCCGTCTAATCCTTCACTCGACCGACGCGTGACGACCCCCAGCAGCGCCGCACCTGCCCGCCCAGACGCTTCCGAATATCCCTCGTTCTATGCTGGATATATCGCGCTGGTTCCTGAAGACGAGGGCATCCTCGCCGTGTTGCGCACGGCGGGTGATGAACTGGTCTACGCGCTTCAGGGCATTGCCGAGGGGAAAGGGGAGCACCGCTACGCCGAGGGAAAGTGGTCGATCCGCACGCTGATCGGCCACATGATCGACGCCGAGCGGATCTTCACCTACCGTGCGCTGCGCGTGGCGCGTGGCGATGCCACGCCGCTGCCGGGATTCGAGGAAAACGACTACGCGGTGTCAGCGGAATCGGACCGGCGGACGGTGGCCGATCTCGCGGCGGAAATGGCCGCGGTTCGCGAGAGCACGCTGCGGTTGTTCGAGTCGTTGCCGCCCGACGCGTGGACGCGTCGCGGCACGGTGAACAACGGAATCGTCAGCGCGCGGGCGCTCGCGTACATCACCGCAGGGCACGCGCAGCACCACTTGAGGGTGCTGCGCGTGCGTTACGGGATCTAGATCAGGTCGAGACGCAGCAGCCCATGGAGCAGGCAGTCCAGAGAGGATCATCGTTGATCCCCTGAAGCACTAGGCCAAGCTGCACGATCGAGTCGCGACCGGATGCGGCCTGCGCGCACGTCTTGAAATCGGCGCGGGCTCCCTGCGTCCACGGGTGATTGCAGCCAACGTAGGTGCCCGATCCGACTTGCACGTGCCGTCTCGCCTGCGGCGTCGTGTCGAGCTGCTCCATGCGCCACCGCATGACACCAGCGGAGTCGGTGTTGACGATCATGTAGTACTCGAACTTGTTGCCCGGCTGCAGGCTGTAGCGTGCTTCCTCCGCATTGCCCTTGTTCAACGCCCGGGCATAGATCACGCCGAACTGCGTCGCATTGCTCGGCGCGATGGAATCCTGTCCTGTCACCGCGTCCACCTGGACCTTGATCCGTTTCGTGCCCGTGCACCCCGCGGCATTCTTGCAGCGGCGTTCGCGTTCCTGACCACCGCTGAAGGAGAGCGCCTGCACGAAGGCATATAGCTCATCGCCCGTGTAGTCGTCGATCGGTTTGGTGAGCGTGCCCGGCATCGCCCGGGCAGGCGCAGCCGCTGCGCCGACGACTGGCTGCACGGCGGCGGCCGCGGTCGAGTCGGTCACGGGGGGAGGTGCGTCGGACCTGGAGCAGGCGACGAGCAGCACCAGCGCGGCGCACGGAACGGACAGACGACGACTAGGGAACCGTTTCACGGATCCTCCGATCTCTCGAGGTGATGTGGGCGCGAAGCCCGTGCGGCGGGAACTACGACCTACGAACGATGCGCGGCAAGCGTCTTCATGCGCGCGAGAATCGGCGCGACCGACGGATCGCCATGCGACCAGAGTGTGAGAACGCGACCTGCCCACAAGGCCGCGGTGCCCGAGTCGCCCCGGTGCGCGGCAAGCTCGGCGCGATACGCCATGCTGCGACCGACTGCCGCAGCCATGCCTGGATCGTAGATGATGTACGGCGTGAGGGTGGGGAGCGCCGTCAACGTGAGGTCGAGTTGTTTCATCGCCGCTGCCGTATCGCCGAGCGTTGCCCGGAGCCAGGCCTCGGTGAGGGTGAAGTCGAGCGAGTACTCACCGGGCCGACTCAAGGCGCGCAAACGCTGGATCGAATCGAGCTGGGCCCGCGCTGCCTTGGTGTCGCCGCCGCCGAGCGTCTGGATGATGTGGACGACGGGCGCCACCGGCCCCACGAGCTCGAGTGCGCTCGCGGCACCAAAGCAGGCAACGGCGAACAGGGTGGGCCGCGACATGATGCCGACGCGTGCCTCATCCCGCTTTGCAGGGCTCACATAGCTTTCGAGCAACGTGGTGATCTTTGTTCGCATCGCACGCAGCGAGTCGTCGCACGCGCCGAGCGAGGCGCGAACGAACAGCGCGGTCAACGCATCCTCCAGCAACGGGACCGCCGGTGCCCCGCCCAACGTGACCGAGTTCCCACTCGCGCGGATGTACCGAATCGTCGCTTGCTCGCGGCCGAGGAGGGCGGCTACTCCCGCCAGGTACAGCGCCCCCTCGCCTGCGATCGTCGGATTCGCGGCGAGAATCGAGTCGCCGAGAGCGGCGGTGCGGCTGAAGTCGCCGAGCTTCAACCGGAGCCGCACATCGGCCGCACCGAGCCGCGCACGCTGCACGGAATCTGTCGCGAGCGCTCGCGCGCGGTCGATGGCGCTCAGCGCCGAGTATCCCCCGTTCGGCGTGCCGGAGATCTCATCGCGTGCCTCGAGCACACGGGCCAGTGCCTCGAACGCATCCGCGTTGTCCGGGAGTCGGCGCGTGAGCGTGGTGAGAATTCCAAGGAGCACATCGCGATTCCGCTGCACCGCGCGGTCGTACGCCGGCGCAAGTTGCTGCATCGGCGTGCTGCGGAGGTCGCCGAACGGGCGCGCCACGTACGCGAGCGAATCACCGATCAGGTCCGGCACGCCCATGAACTGGACGCTATCGATACTCACCCCATCGCGGTACGTGCTGGATTCCACCACGAACAGTCGTCGAATCGCCGCGAATGGAAATGCGCAGAACGAGCTTGGGGAGATCTCCAACGCGCGCGCATAGGCGCGCTGCGCGCTCGCGAGGCTCCCGCGAAAAACCCAGCCGGTGGGACTCGCGGCGCTCCGGGTGACGACGGGATCACGACTCTGGCAGTAGGCAAGCCCGAGCCACGCGGTCGCGTCGAGCGAATCCTGGCCACGCAGCTCGGCGTACGCGGCGCATGCATCGCTGAACTGGCCGAGCTGTACCGCACGCAACGCGTCCACGAGGGCGGTCTCTCGCGTGCCGAGCGACGCTCGATTTCGCAATGCGGCACTCACATGCGGACCCCAGCTCGTCGCGGGCTCGCCGCGCCACACCATCAGCTGCGCCAGCCACACCTGCGCATGCGCATAGTCGGGATCCGCCGTCGTCGCCTCCTCGAAGGCCTCGATCGCCTTCGGCACACGCCACGTGGCGAGCTCCATCTGCCCATGCTGGTAGGCACGCCATGCCGAGAGCGATCGCGTGCCCACGTCTCCGCTCCGCCCGACGGCATTGGCGCTTCCATGCCGCAGGAGATCCGCAGCGAGGGTTCGCAGTACCGAGGGCTGCGTCGCCAGCAGGTCGCGCGGACCCGCCAGTGTGACCTCGCGGATGGACGTGCCGTCGATGGCGTCGTAGACCACGGCGCGCAGGCGCATCGAGTCGGCCGTCATCCAGACGCGCCCCCACACCAGCTTCCCCGCGCGCGCGCGCCGCGAGACCGCCAGCGCACCCTTCAGCGTCGAATCGGACGAGGCGCGGAGCGCATCGTGCACGCGGATATCGTTCGCGAGCGTGAGCCCATTCCACTCGCGCATCGCGGCGTACAGCCCCTGTGCGACGGGTTCCTGGTCATCGGCGGGTGCGGTCGTCCCGATGTAATGGAACGGAACGATCGCGTACTGCGCGGTGTCCACGCGCCCGGTCAGCACATCGATCTGGTCGCGTCCCGCGGACGTCGAGACGGCACCCACGGTCATCACGACGGCGGCGGCGGCCCACAGCCATGGGCTTTGTGAAACGGGCCGCCAAGCGACACGCGCCGTCAGCGTCTCCCCGGAATTACCGACGGCCGCCGAGAGAGCGGCGCTGAACGCGCGGGCGTCGTCGAAGCGATCGTCCGGCGACATCGCGAGCGCCTTCGCCAGCACGGCCTCGATTGGCGCGGGCACGTCGTGCCGGTACTCGCGCAGCAACGGCGCCGTGCGGGAGATGCGCTGCGACAACAGCTTCTGCGGCGTCTCGCCGACGAAGGGAGGTACCCCCGCCATCGACTCGTACAACACGCACGCCAGCGAGTAGACGTCGCTGCGACCGTCGAATGCACGATCGCGGGCCTGCTCGGGGCTCATGTACGCCGGCGTGCCCGTGATCGTCCCCTGCTGCGTGATCTTCTCGTGCGCGCGGTTGATCGCGCGCGCGATACCGAAATCGGCGAGGATCGCGTGGCCGCCCGAGAAGAGGATGTTCTCCGGCTTGATGTCGCGATGCACCACGCCGCGCTCGTGCGCGTACGCGAGCGCGCCGGCCACCTCGCGCCCGATGCGCACCGCCTCCTCGATGGAAAGCCGGTTGTCGCCCCCGAGGCGATGGCGCATCGAATCGCCCTCGACGTACGGCATCACGTAGTACAGCTGGTCCTTCACCTCCCCCGAATCGTGGATGGGAAGGATGTGGGGATGCTGGAGGCTTGCTGTGAGCTTGATCTCGCGCAGGAACCGCTGGGCACCGAGCGCGTGGGACAGCTCGGGATGCAGGATCTTGATCGCGACGAGACGCTCGTGCCGGACGTCGTGCGCCAAGTAGACCGTCGCTGCCCCCCCGCGACCAATCTCCCGCTTCAGGACATAGCGTCCGGCGAGAGTCTCGTGGAGGAGCGGGGAGGTTTCGAGCACGGCCATCCGGTCACGTGGCGAGGAACTCCCGGAAACTAAGCCCACCGGCGTCGGCGGAGCCATAGGGATGGTCCCATGAGAGGACGATCTCCCACACCCTCTCGCCACGGACCCGTGCAAGGGCTCCGTCAGGACTGCGGTGACCGCTTGCCCCCCCGGTGAGGTCCAACGATACTCAGGAAGGGCCCATCTCGCGGGATCGCGCGGAGCACTCGTATGCGCTTCTGGCTTCACTCCACGACCAAGCCGTCGGCACTCGGCCAGAGTACGATATTGAGCGTCGTTGCGCACGCGGCGCTCGTGGTCGGCGCCGTGTACGGCACCGGGGTGAACGCGCGCCAACTCCAGGAGGCGATCGCCGAGAGGGTCGTCTACCTGCCGCCGCCAGACCGCCGGCCGGCCTCCAACGCCTCCGTCGAGCGCCTGACCTACATAGACATCGGGTCGGGGGGACACACCACCGGGCTCAACAATGACGCCGGTTCGAAGGCCAGCCTCAAGTACGAGCAGGTCGACCACGACCGGGGTGGACTGACGCGCAGCGAACTGAACCTCCAGCTCCCGTCGGTCGAGTTCATCTCGCCAGACTCGGTGTACTCGATCCTCGAAGTGGACGAGCGCGCCGCGCGCCTCGCCGGAAGCGCCGCACCGGTATATCCGCCGGACCTGATCAACAACAAGACGGAAGGCGGCGTCTTCATCCGCTTCGTCATCGACACCACCGGCCGCGCCGATCCCACCTCAGTCGAGGTCGTCCGCTCGTCCCACCCGCTCTTCCTCGAGTCCGTCCGCGACGCGCTGCCACGCATGGCCTTTACGTCGGCTTCTGTCGGAGGGCGCAAAGTTCGGCAAGCCGTCGAGCAGAACTTCGAGTTCAAGCTCGCGCCCAACCTGTTCGCCCCCCTCGAGCAGACTCGGACGAAGCCCGTTCCGTGACGGCCGGCGAGTTTACTGGCTTTCGACCCGCTGCACTCGGATTCCTTCGCTCCCTTCGCCGGCACAACGACCGCGAGTGGTTCGAGCGCCACCGTGAGACGTACGACGCCGAATTACGACTCCCGCTCGCGGCGTTGATCGAGGAAGTGGACGTCCGCCTCGCGACGCTCGCACCGGAGATCGTGGGTAGCCTGAAGACGTCGCCTTTCCGGATCCACCGCGACGTGCGCTTCTCCGCCGACAAGTCGCCCTATAAGACGCACGTCGCCTGCTGGTTTCATCATACCGACGCCGGCCGCGGCGTTGGCGCCTCGACGCCGCATGGCGGGGCAGGGTTCTACTTCCACATCGAGGCAGGACGCACCTTGCTCGGAGGCGGCATCTGGATGCCCCCGGCCCCCACGCTCGGGCGCATCCGCGATGCGATCGCCGAGCGGCCGCGCGGGCTGCGGGCCATCCTCGGTGAGGCCGCCGTGAAGAGGCGCTTCGGCGGACTCGCGGAGGAGAACATGCTCACGCGCATGCCGCGCGGATTCGCCGACTCGCATCCCGCCGCGGACCTGTTGCGGCATCGGTCATATACGATCGGCCGCGAGATTCCGGAGAAGGAGCTGTTCAGTCCTCGCTTGCCCGATCTGCTCGCACGCGACTATGCGCGCATCCTGCCACTGGTGCGCTGGATCAACGGTGCGCTTGGCCTGCGCACGATGGCCGCGCGCTGAATTATTTTCGACGCATGATGTCGAGCACGACTCCCGCACTCACCATTCGCACGGCGACGGCCGCCGACGCCGTGCTGCTCGCGGAGCTCGGCGCACGCACCTTTCACGATACCTTCGCCGCCGACAACACGCCGGAGAACATGGCGGCGTATATCGCCGGCGCGTTCGGTGAGGCGCGCCAGCGCGCCGAGCTGGCGGATGACCGAATCACCGTCTTCGTCGCGGAGCGCGATGGCGACGTCGCGGGCTATGTGATGCTGCGCGACTTTCCTTGCCCGGATGTGGTGCCCGGCGACGCGATCGAGATCGCGCGTCTCTACGCGGTGAAGCGCCAGATCGGAGGCGGTGTCGGTGCGGCGCTCATGCAGCGCTGCATCGACGAGGCCGCCACGCGCGGGCGAAGCGCAGTCTGGCTCGGTGTGTGGGAGCGCAATACGCGCGCGATCGCCTTCTACGAGCGCTGGGGATTCACCGACGTCGGACGGCTGGCCTTTCAGCTCGGCGACGACCGACAGACCGACCACATCATGGTGCGACCCGCCGCTCCCGGCGAGCGCTGATCATGCGGCACACCGTCAAGTTGCGCGACGTCATCATCGGGCACTCCGACCTCGAGCAGGCAGACGCGCTGGTGGGTCGCGCGTGGGGGGTGTTTCGCCCCGGGTTCGGCTACGATCTCGTGCAGCCGGTCTTCCAGCTCTTTTCCGACGCGGTGGCGGTCCACGGAGGAGAAGCGCGCGATCCGGACAAGCTCGAGCGCTACCTCGCCGCGCGCGACCGGCTCGGCTTGTCGCTCGTGAACGGCAAGGGGGAGCCGATCGCGACGAGCGCGATCCACATCGCCGAGCATGATGGAACGCTCGAGCTCGACGTGCTGATCAGCGACGAGGAGTACTGGGCGGCACGGACCTGAGGTCAGTGGAAGTCGTGCCGCCGCGCGAACTCCGCGCCCACGGCAGCCTGGAGCGCGCGAAACTGCTTCGCACGCACGTTCACCACCGTCTGCTCGACCTGGAGCACGCCCCGCACGAGCAGCAGCGGCGTCCGTGAGATCAACAGCGCCTGCCGCTCGAAGCGTGATGGGGTGATCACCACGTTGATCAGCCCCGTCTCATCCTCCAGCGTGAGGAAGACGAAGCCCTTTGCCGTGCCTGGACGCTGCCGGCAGATCACGAGTCCTGCCGTCGCCACGGTCTCGCCATCGCGGCCGTTCTTCAGCAGGTCTCGCGCACTGCG
>JBKJMP010000132.1:0-2634 GCA_046596395.1 Gemmatimonadaceae bacterium | reverse complement strand
GCGCTCATCATGGCCGTCAGTGCGACGGCTGGTGGGTACGTGGGGTCGAAGGGAGCGCAGCGCGTCCCGAAGCAGTACGTCCGTGCCGCGGTCGTGGTGATCGGCGGAGTGAGCGGGGTGTGGCTGCTGGTCCGTTAGTGCGATCCTGGTCTGGCTCCCCACCCTGCGCGGGCTACAGGGCCTCCTTCTTGCTTCCGTACGCTTTCTCGAGGACCACCTCTCTGCCTTTCTCCCGCTGAGCCCTATGCGTACATCAATGACCGTCCCTATCCTCGCCCTCGTTGTCCTGGTATCGGGCTGCGGTGCGCTGAGCCGCTCCTCCGCGACGGAAATCAAGGACAGCAACGCCGATTCGCGCTATAACTGGAACGCCGCACTCGTCACGCCCTCGGAGCTCGCGGGCGCCATGCAGGTGCGCGGTGTCGCCGACTGGGCACGCGACGGAAGCGGCTCGAAGATCACCATTGCGATCTCGAATGCGACGGAGGGTGGCAGCCACCCGTGGCACGTGCATCAGGGCCGCTGTGGCGACAACGGACCGATCGTCGGAAGCGCCAGCGACTACAAGCCGTTGAGCGTGAGCGGCGGTGGCCAGGCGCGCGAGAATGCGTCGCTGTCGATGTCGTTGCCCATGAGCGGCAACTTCTACGTGAACGTGCACGCGCAGGCGGCCAACATGAGCACCATCATCGCGTGCGGTAACCTCGCCCCACCGGTGCTGTAAAGCACGGGGACGTCCGGCGCGTCAGCCCGTTGGTGCGGGGCTGCGCGCCAGGCGATTCACGACGTCCCACTCCTGCGCGGTAACGGGCTGCACGCTGAGGCGGCTGCCCTTTTGAAGCAGCGTCATCCCCTCCAATCCCTTCGCCGCGCGCAGCTCCGCGAGTGAAAGCGGGCGCGCAAGCGGCTCCACTGCCTTGATGTCCACCTGAAACCAGCTCGGCGCATCCGGCTTGCTCTTGGGGTCGAAGTGGTCGTGCTTCGGGTCGAGTGCGGTGGGGTCCGGGTAGGCTTCGCGCGCGACTTCGGCGATGCCAACGATCGCCGGCGGCTCGGTGCTCGAGTGATAGAAGAAGACGCGATCGCCCTTCTGCATCCCATCGCGCATGTGGTTCCGCGCCTGGAAATTTCGAACCCCGTCCCAGCCGGTGGTCTTCCCCGGGCAGGCGAGCAAGTCGTCGAACGAGAAGGTCGTGGGCTCTGACTTCACGAGCCAGTAACGGCGGTCGGGCATGCGTGTCGGCGGTCGGTAGGTGAGTTGGGTGAAGGATGTCCGCACCGAGCGTACTTGTAGCACTCGCGTCACGCCAGCACCTTTGGTCCTCATGGACGTACTTGCCGGGTTGTCTGTCGCAACAGGATTTCTTCGCATTGCCCTCCTTGCTGGCGGCGTGGTGCTCGCGCTGGTTGCGGCAGCGGACTGGGCCGTGAGAACACGCCGCATCAATCCCTTCGGCGGCGTCGCGCGGTTCATGCGGACGCGGGTGGATCCGCGGCTCGTGGGCGTGGAGCGTCAGGTCGTTCGCGCGGGGGGACATCCCTCCTCGGCACCACTATGGGCCCTGGTCGGCTACGTCGTGGTGGGAGCGCTCCTGCTCGCGGCGCTCGAGATGATCGGCGGCTTCACGCGCCAGATGATGATCGCCGGCTCGCTCGGGGGCATCGGGATCATCGCGCTGGTGATCAGCTGGGGCTTTGGCATCCTCCGGTTCGCGATCATCGTTCGCGTGCTGTCGTCGTGGTTTCCCGCGCTGGCTCGGAGCCGGTACCTCTCGTGGACGTATGGCGCCACGGAATGGCTACTCCGCCCGCTGCGACGCCTGATCCCGACGATCGGCATGATCGACATCTCCCCGATCGTGGCATACTTCGCGCTTCAAATCCTGGAGTCGATCATCATGCGGGTCTTCTTCCGGGGACTCGGGTGAGCGGTGGCGACTTGCGGTTGGAGGTCCGTGCGGGCACCGTTCGGGTGGACGTTCACGTGCAACCGCGCGCATCGTCCAGCGGTATCGTGGGAATGCACGGAACGGCATTGAAGGTGCGTTTGCAGGCTCCGCCGGTAGATGGTGCCGCAAACGCTGAGCAGGCTGAGACGAGACGAGGATGAGCGAGGCACGATGAGTTACGTAATGCTGGTGGGATCCGACGTTGCCCTACTCGAGGGGCTTGCACAGTCGTTGGCCGGCCTTGGACACCGGTTCGCCGTAAGCACGTCACTCGGTGAAGCGCGCGAGGCGGCGGCAGCAAGGGCACCGCTCGTGCTCGTGGTGGACCGTGCGATGGCCAGTATCGCTGGTACCGACCTGCTCTCGGTGCCGATCGCCGCAGGCGGGGCGCGCATACTATATAGAGCGTCGTCGGCGGCGCATTCGAATCTCTCGCCCGCCGTACTCCGCGCGGTCCTCGCCGACCTCACGTTACCGCTCGAGCGCCAGCGGCTCGCGGCGCTGGTACAATCGGTGAGCGACCGGGCGAAAGCCACGGGCCGCCAACCGCGCATTACACCGCCGGAATCGGCGGCGATCTCGAACAGGGATCCGAAGCGGTAGCGGCTTCTCTTGCTGGTGCCCCTTCCGCCGGGCATCATTCGGGAATGAAATACGCCGAAGTGCAGAATTGCATAGGCGGCGG
>JBKJMP010000661.1:0-3956 GCA_046596395.1 Gemmatimonadaceae bacterium | reverse complement strand
TGGGGACGTTCGTGAACCCCACGTGGATCAAGATCCTGGCGTATACGGTTGCGACGATCATCGCGAGTTTGAACGTGTGGCTGCTCTTCCAGACGGTTCGAGGCTGGCTCGCGTAGCGCGGGTCCTGCCATCTACCGTCCCCCCGGTCCCGTCCCATGTACAAGCGTATCCTGGTACCACTCGAGAATTCACCGTACGACGACGCGATTCTCGAGCACGTACGGACCCTCGCGATGATGTGCAATGCATCGATCGTCCTGATTCACGTCGCCGATGGATGGGTCGCGCGGAACCAGCATCAACTGGTGTTGCGCGAGAGCGGCGAGATGAAGGACGACCTCGCGTACATCGAATCGCGCGCCGACGCCCTCGAGGCGGCGGGCCTTCGCGCGGAGGCGGTGCTCGCGGGGGGCGACCCGGCGAGCGAGATCGCGTCCGCCGCGGAACGCGAGGGGTGCGATCTCGTCGCGATGAGCACCCATGGACACAAAGGGGTGCAGGACCTCATTCGTGGCAGCGTGGCGAACGCGGTTCGTCACCAGACCACCGTGCCGGTGCTGATGGTTCGAGGCGCGGCGCGCCGGCCATCGTGAAGGCCGAGGAGCCCGCTCCACCGCCGGCGCTCAGCGGGCCGGTCGAGGACTACCTCAAGGCCATCTATGAGCTGGAGCGCGAGGGGGACGCGGCATCGACGAACGACATCGCCGTCCGGCTCGCGATCTCTCCCGCTTCCGTGAGCGGGATGGTTCGCCGGCTCGCCGACCAGGGGCTCGTGAGTCACGAGCCCTACCGCGGCGTGCGGCTCACGCCCGATGGACGTCAGGCCGCACTTCGCACCCTTCGGCGCCATCGGATCCTCGAGTGCTACCTCACCGAGGTCCTCGGATATCCGTGGGATCGTGTGCATCCTGAGGCCGAGCAGCTCGAGCATGCAGCGTCGGAGGAGCTCATCGAGCGGATGGCAAAGGCCCTTGGCGATCCGCTGCACGACCCGCACGGCGCACCAATCCCCTCGCGCGAGGGTGTCGTGGAGGATGCCACGTTCCGGACGCTAGCGGACGTCTCGCCGGGCGAACGCCTTCGGGTGCGGCGTGTGCAGGACGACGATGCCGAGCGGCTGCGGTACCTGGCCGAGCTTGGCATTCGGCCGGGGTCGTTGCTGCGCGTGCTCGATCGTGCCCCGTTCCAGGGTCCGATCACGCTGTGGGTGGACGATGCCGAGGGAGGCACGACGCGTTCGATCGGCGTAGGTCTTGGCCTGGAGGTGTTCGTGGAAGCGCTGCCGGACTAGGCGCGCTCTTTGCCTCCGAATTCGTCATCCTGAGCCCTTCGCTACGCTCAGGGTAAAGTTCGCGAAGGACCTGCACCTGTCATTCCGGGAGTACGTGTCGGCGCAATTGAATCCCACAGATAGCGACAACGGCGTCGTCGACTTGATTCGCCGCCTCACCGACGACTCCAAGCGGCTCGTCGCGGGTGAGGTGCGCCTTGCGCGCATCGAGGCGAAGGCGAGTGTGCACCGCGCCGCCCGCGGCGTGCTCTGGCTGTCGCTGGCATTCGGCGTGAGCGTGGTGATGTTCGTCGCGCTCACCCTGTTCGTGGCGACACTCATCGGACGCGTGGCGAATGGCCACATGTGGATCGGCGCGCTCGTCACCGGGGTGCTCGAGCTCGGGCTCGGTGCCTACCTGGTCAAGCGGGGCGTCGCCGCGCTGACCGAGCCATCCTACTCGCTCGAGGCGAGCCGCGCCGCACTCGCCGATACCGCCAATTGGGCGGCCGCGGCACGACGACGCTGACCCCGCTCCTCGCGCTCCTGGCCGCGCTGGTGGTTGCCGCGCCGCAGGACAGCGCACGCCGCATCGCCATCGACGAACGCCTCGCGGCCGACGCCTCGCTCGCGATCGGGGATACGATCTGGCTCAGCGCGGCGCCCGGAGAAACCGGCGAGATCGCCATCGTGGGCGCGATCGTGCGCCGCTCGGCCGATCCGGCCGAGATTGCGCGCGGGGAATACAAGGTGCGCCTTCACCTCACGCACCTCCAGTCGCTCCTCGAGTACGGCGATCGCGTGGATCGCTTCGCCGTCGCCACGAGTTCCGATTCTGTCATCGGAGACGCCGCCGAGCGCATCAACGCATCCGCCTTCGGCTTTCGCGCGCACCGCTCGCGCGACATCGCGGTGCAGACGTCGGCCACGTTCGCCGTCGTGTCGCGGTTTCATCGCGCGATCGGCGTCATCACGATCGTCGCGAGCGCGATCTTCCTGCTCTGCATCATGCTCCTCAAGGTGGACGAGCGACGGCGCGACGTCGCGGCGCTCCGCCTCATGGGGATTTCGGGGCGCACAATCATACGCGGCGTGGTCCTCGAGGCCGCGGCCATCGCCGTCGCCGGCAGCATCGCGGGTGTCGGGCTTGGGCTGCTGACGTCGAGCCTCGTGAACTCGCACTATCAGGGCGTCTACCGCACACCGCTGCGCTTCTCGAGCGTCACCGCCGACATCATGCTGCTCGCCGTCTCGCTCTCGCTCGTCCTCGGCATCGTCGCCGGCTGGCTCGCCGCGCGACGACTGGTGCGCACGCCGCCACTCGCCCTGTTCGGCCGATGATCGTCATGCTCGCCACCGCATCGCTGCTGCGCCATCGTGCGCGAACGATCCTCGCGATCCTCGGCGTTGCCGTCAGCTCGGCGATGCTGCTCGACATGGTGATGCTCTCGAGTGGAATGCGAGAATCGTTTCGGGGCCTGCTGCTCACGCAGGGGTTCCAGCTGCGCATGTCGCCGAAGGGCACGCTCCCCTTCGACACCGAGGCGACGATCCGCCACGGCGACTCCATCGTCGCGACGCTGCGCGCGCGCGGCGAAGTGGAATCCGTCAGTCCAGTGCTCGGCGGCCAGCTTCACATTCCGGCGAGCGGCGGCACGATCGCCACGGCTGCGCTTGGGATCATTCCGGCAGTGCAGGGTGATTACGAGCTCGTCTCGGGCGCACACCCCGACTCGCCCGACGCGATCGTGGCGAATGACGCGCTCCTCGCGGCACTCGGTGCGCGCGTGGGCGACACGATTCGGGCCGGCGCTGGCTACGACGCGCAACTTCGTGCGCTCTCGGGGGAGCGCCCCCTGCGCATCACGGGACGCGCGCGATTCGTGTTCATGGCGAGCGACCAGCGGGCCGCCGCCCTGCCGATCGTAACGCTCGCCGAGATGCAGGGCCGCGCGGCAGAGCATCCCGTGTCACTGGTGATGATGCGCTTGAAGGACGGGCAGGATATCGAGACGGTGCGCGCCACGTACGAGACGATGTTCCGCCAGGTCACCGTCATCTCGACGGTCGAAGCGCTGCGCCAGATGGACGAGCGGATGAGCTACTTCCGGCAGCTAGCCGTGATCCTCGGTTCGGTGAGCCTCGTCGTCGGCTTCCTCCTCGTGACGACGATCGTGACCGTCTCGGTGAACGAGCGCATCGGCGAGATTGCCGTCATGCGGGCGATCGGGGTGAAGCGCGGACGCGTCGTCGCGCAGATCATGATGGAGGCCGCGGCGATGATGTTCGCCGCCGCGCCGCTCGGGCTGGCGCTCGGCCTCGTGACCGCGCGATACCTGAACGGGATCCTCGCGCGCTTCCCTGGAGTGCCGGAGCGCATCGATTTCTTTCTCTTCCAGCCGGTCGCCGCGTGGTCGGCGCTCGGGATGCTGATGCTCAGTGGCGTACTGGCCGCCGTCTATCCCTCCTGGCGGAGCGCATCACTTCCCATTGCAACCACCCTGCGACAGGAAGCGGTCGGATGACGGCGTTGCTCGAAGTGCGCGACCTCGTTCGCGAGTACCCGATGGGCGAGGAGCGCGTCGCCGCGCTTCGCGGCGTAACGCTCGACGTCGAGCAGGGCGACTACGTCGCGATCGTCGGTCCGTCGGGCTGCGGCAAGAGCACGCTCCTCAACCTGCTCGGA
>JBKJMP010000617.1:0-10922 GCA_046596395.1 Gemmatimonadaceae bacterium | reverse complement strand
GACCGAGATGACCCAGCTCGCGCACGATGTGGCACCGGCTGAGCGTGCACGGCTCGAGGAGCGGCTTGCGGCGGAGGGCATGGAGATCCACGGCGCGAGTGACGCAAAGCAGCGAATGCGCACGCTGCTCGCCGACCAGCTCGCGCTTCTGCGTGGCCTGGAGGCGCGCCATCAAGAGCTTGCATCACGCCGCACTCGGCTCGCGGATCACCTGCACGCGCTGCGGCTCGCGCTGGCGACGCTGCGAGCCGACGCCGCGCTGGATGGGGCGCAGGTGTCGGAGATCACACAGCGGATCCGTCTCATTGAACGAGAAGCGGAGATCCTCCTCGAAGCGAAAAACGAGGTCGATGCGGTGATCGAGCGTTCACTCGACGGCGTAGACCATCGCTGAATCAATGATTCGCCTCTCAGCGACATAATTTCCTGTCACGGTGAACGGTTGTGAGCACCACGGGCCGTAGCTGCCATCGAGGCTGAAGACCAGCGGCCCCATGACGGTCAGGTCCGTGTAGATGCGTGAGCCATTCACCAGGCTGGTGTCGTACTCAGTACCGCTTCCGGTCAATGAGTTTCCGGTGCTCCTGCTGTTGGTGGGGCGCCGCCTGGTCGCCCGCGGTTTGCACCTGGGCAAATGACGGCAAGGTGAGGTCAGGGATGGGATCCGTTTGTTCTGCGCTGACCCGGGAGACGGGGGCGCGTCAGCCTCCATGCGGCCCACGCCAGCCCGTAGCCGTACAGCACGTCGACGATGTAATGCTGCTTTACGAATAGCGTGGAGACGCCAATTCCCGCGACGACGACATGCAGGAGGACACGCGACCTCGGTGAGACCTGCGACGCGTGAACGGCGAGGCAGCTCAGCGTGACGTGCAGGCTGGGAAAATGATTGTATGGCTTGTCCCGGTACTCGATGGACAACAGCCAGGTATGCAGCGAGTCCACCTCGAGGTGCGGACGCTCGAAGTAGACAGGAAACAGGAGATAGGTGGTGTAGGCCGCCGACAGTGCGATCACGAACGCGATGAGCATCCGCTGCAGCGTAGCGTAATCGCGCAGCGTGAAGAGCAGGAGGAGGCCGACGAAGTAGGAAAGGACGTACAGGTATTCGAAGAGCGGCAGAAACGGCAGCTGCCTTTCCCCGGGCAGGAACAGCGTGTGCGCGTCACGGCCCACGCTGAAGAGGTTGATCGGCAGGTACGTGACCGAAAACACGACATAGCAGACCGCGAGGATCGCGAGCAAGCGCCCCCTGCGGAGTCGCCCTTCATCGTCGGCGACCCAGCCTTCGAGCGCACTGTCGAACGCGGCCAGCACTACGCGACGGCGCGGAACTTCAGCGCCACCGCCCCATTCGGACGCAGCAGCATCATCGGCTTGATGGTGACGGGATCGTCGGTCGCCGGCGCGAAGTCGTACCTCCGAACGAATGCCACGACGATCATCAATATCTGCATCAGCGCCATGTTGGCGCCGATGCAGGTCCGCGGCCCGCCGCCGAACGGGATGTACGCGAACCGGTGACGCGCCTTGCTCGGCGCATTCTCGAAGCGGCGCGGGTCGAAGGACTCGACGTCGTTCCAATGCTCCCCGTTCCGGTGCGTGCCGTAGATGTACGGGATGACCATGGTGCCCGCCGGGATGCGCACGCCGCCGATCACGTCGTCGCTGAGCGCGATGCGATCGATCATCCAGAACGGCGGATAGAGTCGCAGCGCCTCATCGATTACGCGAACGGTGCCTTCGAGCTGATGCAGGTTCTTGTAGTCGATCGCGTCGTTGCCGATGACCGCCGCAACCTCGTCGCGGATATCGAGGATGTGCTGCGGGTGCCGGGCGAGCAGGTAAAATATCCACGTGAGGGCGTTCGACGATGTCTCATTGCCGGCCACCAGCAGCTGGAGGCTTTCGATCAGGACCAATGACTCGCTCATTGGCTGGCCGGTGTCGTGATAGGGCGTCTCGACGAGGACGCGCAGCATGTCGTTGTCGCCAAGGCCATCGTGCAGGCGGGCACGGACATGCTTCAGCGCGATCGCGTCGCCGTCGCGGCGCAGTTGCTGGTGTTTCGCCGTCAGGCCGCTGGCCCGGAACCACGGAATCTTCCACGGCTGCACGATCTGGCGCAGGATGAACGCCTGAATCGCGGAGATCGCGTCGCCGATCTGTTCGAGCTCGTCATCGCGCATGCTCCGGCCGAAGAGCGACTTTCCTACAAGCCGCAGCGTGAAGCGCACCATCTGCTCGTGGATGTCTACCGGCCCCCGCTGCACGTCGCGGTCGAAGCCGCGCATCAGCTCCTCCAGCACGTCCTGTTGCATCGGCAACAGCCGGGTGAGGTGGCTGGGCTTGAAGCCATGTGCGATGAGCCGTCGCTGCCGCATCCACATGTCGCCATGGCTGTTGACCAGCCCCTTGCCCTGAAACTCCACCATCCGTTCCACCTGGATGTGGGATTTCTCGTAATTGTCGCGGTTGCCCCGCAGCACGTGCTCGATAACGAGTGGGTCGGTCGTGACCACGGACGGCTTGACGCCGCCAAAATGAACGGTGAACGTCGGGCCGAACCGCTCGCGATACTGCTCGAACACCTCCACCGGGTTGCGCACCATGCTTCGCGAGTCCGCGATGGCGCGCATCCGGTGCACGTGTGGGAGGGTGCTGAACCTTCCTGCAAACATGGTCTCTCCCTCTCAGGCGTTGACGATGCGCTGGCGCCGCATGAACCGGAGGATGCCGAGGACCACATCTCGCAGTGGCGGGTCCACCTGCGAGCGTGATGTCGCGTCGCGAAACAGCCGGTAGTTGCTGTTGTCGTATCGCTTGAACTCCATGGCGCTGATGTTGTCCACCGACCGCACCAGGAAATCCAGCAGTGGAAAGAGGATGTCCCCGGAGTGGCAGCGCCGGATCACCTCGGGCACGAAGTGGGGCAGGGAGTAGCTGCGGAACGACCGTCCGGTGAGTTCACCGATGATCGTCGTAATGTCCGAAAGGCCGGCGAAGTCGTCGCGCGTCACATGGTAGGAGCGGTCGATGCTGTCCGGAACGTGCGAGATGGCGACGATGTTGCCGGCCGCGATGTCCGCCGGACAGAAGCTCACCTGATTCTGCGCGGTCGTCGTCAGGCCGTGATTGATCATGAACGCCAGCAGCCGCATGGCGATGTCGTAGTTGCAGCCGCCTCCGTTCACCGACGGTGTCAGGAGCGCGGGCCGAAAGATTCGCGCGCGCAGCCCGCGCCGCATGGCATCACGCACGACATGCTCCGCCACCCACTTGCTCTGGCTGTACCCGAAATCGAGGCGCTCCATCGCTCCGTTCACGTCGGCCTCGAAAAGCGTATCCTTCACCGACCAGCCGAAGACGAACGTCGTGGAAATGTGGTTGAGTACCTTGGCACGCCGACTGAACGCGAGTCGAACGACCTCGTTCGTTCCACCGACGTTGGCCTCGCGCATTGCGTGGTAACCGGCGAGGTAGTTCACGAGCGCGCCGTTGTGATAAATCGTGTGGACGTTGTCCGCGAGGCGGCGCCACCTGTCGTCGGTAAGGCCGAACTGTGGTGCGGACAGGTCCCCTTCCACGAGCTTGACACGCTGTTCCCAACCCTCGGGGCACGTGGCGCCGTCCGGTGACACCGACAGCAGGCCAGCCCGGATCCGCTGCATCGCGCCATGGCCGTTCGAACGTGCCAGGACGTGGATGTCCCCCGTTCCCTGTTGCAGCAAACTCGTGAGCATGAACGGGCCGAAGAATCCAGTCCCCCCGGTGAGCAGCACGCCGCCGTCGTCATCGGACGGAGCGGGAAGGTCAGGGACGTCGAAGCGCAGGCGGGTGTCGCGGCGCATCAGCTCTGCCTCCTGTGCGTGGTGCTCCCGGCCGATGTCGGAGAGCACGCGCTCGAGACGAAACCTGGCGTGAGGAGCCGCCGCGGCGACTTGGTCGAGCAGGTCGAACAGCTCGCAGATCACGACGTTCTGCAGAACGCGGAGATCGACGACGCGCGACAGGTCGGCATCGCCATCGTGCTCCAGCTGCTCCTTCAGTGCGTGGGCGAACTCCACCAGCTTGAGCGAGTCGAAGCCGGCGTCTTCCAGCGTCCAGGTCTCGTCGCCGGTGAGGCCAAACCGGTGCAGCCACGCGCGCGGGTGTTCAGCGCCCCCGTGGACGGTGTCGGTGCCGGCTTCCGCGTCGACCTCTCGCAGCACCTCGAGCTCGCCCGCGAGCCAGCGCGCGCGCACGAGGTGCCGCGCGATCTTGCCGGAACTCGTCTTCGGTATCGTACGTGCCTCGACGAATACGAACCTTGCCGCCGTGATACCAAGTCCCTGCAGCAGTCGCAGGTTGAGATCCCTTACGTCCGGCACGCGTTTGGCATTCTTCAGTTCGGCGACCACGATCACGCGTTCACATCCGTCTCCCTCGCTCGCAAACGCGGCGACGCAACCCTTCCGCACGCCATCGACACGTTCGACGATCGCCTCGACGTCCTGCGGGTAATAATTCAAGCCGCGGACGATCAGCATGTCCTTCAGGCGGCCGCAAACGTACAACTCCCCGTCGTGAACGAAGCCCATGTCACCGGTGCGGAGCCACGTCGGCGCGCCGTTCGTCTCGCCGGGAAGCCGCGCCTCGAAAACCTGTGCGCTCAGTTCCGGCCGCTTCCAGTAGCCGCCACACTTGCTTGGACCGCGGAGCCAGATCTCGCCGACCTCGCGCTCGCCCGCCGCGCGGGGAGCGTGCGTCACGTCCACGATCGTCATCTCGGAAGCGCCCAGCGTGCGTCCGCAGCTGACCAGCGCCGCGGACTCAGGGGCGTCGGGCTGCACGGGTTGCACGAGACCCTGGCGCAGCGCGGCGCGATCGAACGCCTGGATATTCCGTCCATAGTTCGAGACGGCAAGCGTGAACTCCGCCAGACCATACGCGGAAAAAAAACTCGCCGGCTTGAGGCCGCACGGCTCGAACTTCCTGAGGAAGTCGCGGCACACGTTGGCGCGCACCGGCTCGGCGGCGGTCATGAGGAATCGCAGCGAGCTGAGGTCGAGACACTCGAGGGACTCTGCCGGGATCTTCTCCGGCCGCAGGCAGTACTCGTACGCGAAGTTCGGCGCCGACGATGCCGAGCCGCGATACCTGGTGATCGTCTCGAGCCAGAGCGCGGGCCGCTCGATGAAGTCGAGCGGCGAGAAGCCGTACGTCGTTCCGCCCTTGAGCGCGAAGAAGATGTAGTACCCGATCAGGCCCATGTCGTGGTATTGCGGCAGCCACGAGACGCCGATGGGCCTGTGGTCCACGACCGCCTCGCAGTTCGCGAAGATGTTGTCGTGGGACACAAGCACGCCCTTGGGCTCGGTGGTGGAACCCGAGGTGTACTGGAGGAAGAGCGTGTCCGAGTGCGCGTCGTCGACGTCCACGCGGACGCCTCTGTCCGCATCGGTGCTCACGATCCACGCGAGCTTCGAGACGGCCGAGCGCCGGAACGTGAGCGTGGCGACGCTGTTCCGTGTCTCGTTGAGCTTCATCCACCAGTAATAGGAGCGGCCGGTCAGCACCGCGGCCGCCTCGCAGTCGCGCGCGATGAAGTCCGTCTTCTCCAGTGCCGCCTGGAATCCGTGACTGGTGGGTGGATACACCGGAACGGGAATGAGGCCGAGTCGCACGCACGCGAAGAACGCGCAGATCATTTCGACACCCGGCGGATACGCCAGCAGCACCCGCTGGCCCGGCGCCAGCGGGTGCGTCCTGCGCATGTGCGCCGCGATGTCCGCCGTGCGCTGGACGAACTGCGCATACGTGTAGGACTCGGTCGTGCGCCCGTTCACGTCGACGAAGGCGTAGAGCAACGTGTCAGGCTCGCGCTCGGCCCAGTCGTACAATGGCCGCAGGATGGAGTGCGTCATGCTGCCCCGAACCGATAGCCGTCCGTGCCGCGCACACGGACCCGGATGGCCCGCCACCACGGCGTGTGCGGGAGGGGCAGCGATGCGTCACCGTGACGGTCCAGGTAGTAGCTGCGCGCCGTTGCACACGAGCCGTGCTTGAAGATCGTGCCGTCGGCGCGCTTCCACATGTGGCGCATGTAGCGGTCGTGAACGTCGCGCCGCACCTCGACTCGTGACACCCCGCGCGCGCTGGCCTCGTCGATGCAGCCCATGATGAGCGCCAGGTGTGCTTCGAGCATCGCGAACCAATTGAGGCCACCGGCATACGGACCCGCCGTCAGGAAGAAGTTCGGGAAGCCGGGCACCGAGACCCCCGCGTAGGCCTGCAGCCGGTGCGTGTCCCAGTACTGACCGAGCTCGACGCCATCACGACCCACCACCTCGAAACTCGGCGCGTTCCCCTTCTCGGTCGTCAGGAACCCGGTCGCGAGAATCAGCGTGTCCGCCGCGTGCAGCGTGCCGTCGTCCGTGACGACGCCCTCGGCACAGATGCGCGCAATCGGCTGCGTCACGAGTCGCACGTTGTCGCGATTGAATGCCGCGAGATAGTCGTTCGACGGTGCTGGCCGTTTGCAGCCGAAGCCGTAGTCCGGCACGAGCTTGGCGGCAGTGTCCGGATCGCGTACCTGTTTTTTCATCCAGGTGCGCGAGAGCGCCTGCACGGCGTGAACGATGAACGGCAGGCGCCGGTAGTTCACGACTCCGAACATGAGGATCTCGAGGCCGCCCTCGGAGATCAGGCGCAACAACGCGCGACCGAGCGCGACACGGCGGAGCGAAAAGCGCGAACCGTGCTCGAGCGGCGCGTCCATCTTCGGATTCACCCAGACGGGGGTGCGTTGAAAGACGTCGAGTTGCGCCACGCGCGGCGCGATGGTCGGCACGGCCTGCACTGCCGTGGCGCCAGTGCCGATGAACGCGACGCGCCTCGACGTGAGGTCGTGAGTGTGGTCCCACCGTGCGGTGTGCATCGACGTGCCAGCGAACGAATCGAGTCCGGGAATCACCGGCAGCTTGGGCTGGCTCAGGAGTCCGGTCGCGGCAATCAGGTACCGCGAGGTGACGCTCCCTCCCTCGGCGAGCTCCGTCGTCCACGTGCCGCGGTCCTCGTCGAAGGAACTGCGCACCACGCGCGAGCCATACCGGATGTGTCGCGTCACCTGGTACTTCTCGGCGCAGTGCTTGACGTACCGCTGGATCTCGGCGCCGGGCGCAAACACGCGGGACCACGGGAAGTCCATCTCGAACGAGAAGCAATATGAGACGGACGGGATGTCGACGGCGACGCCGGGATACGTGTTGGCGCGCCACGTGCCGCCCAGTTCGTCGGCGGCTTCGAGGATGACGAAGGAGCCGTTGCCGCTCCGCAGGAGCTCGATGCCGGCTCCGATGCCGCTGATTCCCGCGCCCACGATGAGGACGTCGACGTCCACGCCGTCCGTCATGGCGCCTCCGTCATGCCGTCGATCATCGTCTCGCGCCAGCGTGCGAGCCGTTTGGCGCGCATGTACTCGACGCCCATCGCGCGGATGATGGTGTTCACGACCAGCGTGTTGCCGGCGACCGGCAGCACGCGTCTCGCGAGGTCGCCGAACACGGTTTCCGCCGAGATCAGCAGGCGCGGCGATCCTCTCTCGATTGCGCGAATGATCTGCGCCGCTGCCCGCTCCGGCGGCATCGCATTCCGCTCGTACCACTGCGCGAGACGGCGGAGCAGGTCCGGATCATCGCCTCGGGCGCGACGCAGGATGTTCGTCGCGACTGCACCAGGGTAGACGACAGTGAGCCCGACGGATGTTGCGCGCAGTTCCTCCGCGAGCGCCTCCGAGAATCCGCGCACGGCGAACTTCGTGGTGCTGTACGCGGTCTGGCCCGGCATCGCGATGATCCCGAGCATGCTGGAGAGGTTCACGATGTGGGCGCGCTCGGCCCTTGCCAGTAGCGGCATGAAGAAGTGGCAGCCGTGGATCACTCCCCACAGGTTCACGCCGACGATTCGCTCCCAGTCGTCCAGCGAGGTTTGCGGAAACGCTGCTTCGTGGGAGATGCCGGCGTTGTTGATGAGCACGTGGACCGCGCCGTGGACGTGCGCGACTTCACCGGCGAGATCGCGCATGCGCGTTCTGTCGGCGACGTTCGCGACGTGCGTGGTCACCCGCTGACGGGATCCGCCGAGTTCGAGCCGGATGTGGTCGAGTCCCTCCGCATCGATGTCGACCAGCGCCAGGTGGCAGCCCTTGGACTCGAGGCCGACCGCCAGCGCCCGCCCGATGCCGCTTGCCGCCCCTGTGATGACGGCGACGTTGTCACGCAGACGGCGGATGCCCTTCCGCGGCCCGTTTATCGATGCGCGCTGGAACATGGCCCAACATACGGGTCGCGCGGCATTCCACGCATCCGTAGGCGTACGTAGACGGCAGGTCGCGATTACGTAGACATGCGGTGGGAGCTTCTAGTGTCCCCCCTCACGCAGGGTGACCGCCCGGGTGGGTCCCCGAACCAGTCATGCTCGCCTCGACTTCCGTCTCGTAATCCTGCCAGACGCAAGGGGCCGGCAGCCCACAGCCATCGTTTGCCGTACGCCGTCAAGCCGCAAGCGCGTGATACCTATTGACGTTGCGGACATCGCGCACTGCCAGTGCACTTCAACGCGACGAAAGTCTCGGAATTCAGCCGCCAGCCGTCAGGCACATGCTGCCAGCTCGCGTAATACGTCCCCACGACTTCCTGAATACCATCCGGTTGTCGACGACGACACACGAAGTTGCCGTATTCAGCCGCGGCCGGGCCCGTGCCGCTCAGGTCGATGGAGACTGGCGTTCGAACACAACCCAAGTTCGTCGTATCCGCATACTGCCGCGTGAGTGCGGCAACGACGGAATCCCGCGACCGAAGTATGGTCGACAGCGCCCACGTGGCGCGATAATCCGGGAGGAAGCTGGCGGCTGTACCGCGGATGTCGCGCGCTGCGATCGCGGCGTTCGATGCAAGGCGCATCGAACGAATCTCTGCGACCGCGTCGGGCACGACCACACCTCGTTCCGGCAGGGCAGAACTACCGTGAACGCAGCCGATGCCGACAATGCCGAGAGTCAAGCTGAGTGTTCGTCGCATCTCCCCGATCGTAGCTGTCTATTGCGGTTGGGCCCGAGTTCAGCTTAGTGATCGGGCTGACGAAAGTTGAACGTCGCTTCCAGCGGCGCGTGGTCACTCAGGCGCCTGCGTTCCATAACCTCGGCATCGTGGTTGAGACCGCTCACACCGCCACGTGCGGACTCGCGGACGGCGTGTAGTCGTCGAACGACGGGCCGAAGATCGCGGCCGACACCTTGCTGAGCAGGCTCTTTCTCGAGCGACGCTCGCTCTCCACGCGCTTCGACATCAGGTCGGTGAGCTCCTCGAGAATCGCCGGCCGGTCGCGCGCGACGGGACGCAACAGCGACGCCGAGATCTCGATGACGGTGGCATTCTCGATCGCGCGCACCGACGCGGTGCGGGCCTCGCCGGTGAGGAACGACATCTCGCCGACCACCGCGCCGCGGCCCAGCTGCGCGATGACCCCGTCGCGGCCGTTGCGCTTCGCGATCACCTCCAGCTCCCCGTCGTAGATCACGAACAGTGACGAGCCCTGCCGCCCCTGGACGATGATGCGTTCCTGCGGGCCGAGGTGAATGACGCGCGCTCGGCTCGCGACGCCGACGATCTCGTCGCGCGTGAGCACCCGGAACAATGTGATCTTGTCGATGGCTGACGCGATCGCGTCGACATCGGGCCCCGTCTCGACGTCCTCGCGGTCGCGCACGGCCAGCATGTCCTGGTAGCCGTCCCGCTCCTGGAGGTGCTGGAAGCGCTGCCGGTTTCCGGCGACGTGCGTCTCGAGCAGGCTCACCGATTCCGGGATGCACTCCGTTCCGCAGAATTCCATCAGCCCGCGGTCGGCCGCCCAGCGCGCGACATGGTTCATCGATGCGCGGTACTGCCGGCATGCTGATGCGAAGAGGCCGTCCTGGTCGCCGAATGCGCCGCTGACGATTGCCGGGAGGATCTTCAACCCGGCGAGGGCGCCGCGGCGATGCCACAGCACCACGTTCCTGAGCTGGTCGCTGAGGAACACCAGCTCCGGAAACGCATCCTCGTTCATCTTCAGCACCGCACGCTCGGCGTCGCGGAAGACGAGATGCCACGTCTCCTGGCTGTTCACCGTGTTGGAGCCGGCGAGGTCGATCGCATGGCGCAGGTCGTCGTGATGCGCGTGAAGAAACCCGAGCGTCGCCTCGCGCTTGCGCAGGAGATTCGTGAACGCCACCGGCATCGCGCCGAACCCGGGCGTGTGCCCGAAGGCGACCTGTCGCAACTCCCACACTCGGCGCCACGCCGCGCGGTCGATGCGCTTGCGAATCTCGCTGAACTGCGGCGACGTCTCGAACAGCGCCCGTTCCTCCGACGTCAGGAGGTCAACATCGCCACGCACGGCCTCGGCGATGCCGAGGCAGGTGAGCAGCTCGAGGTAGAGGCCGACCCGAAGCAGCCAGCCGGGATCCGTCAGCATGCGCTTCTGTCGCGCGATGTCGCCGCGGATCGCCTTCATATAGAGGTTGGCCTTCTCGACGCCGATGCAGAGCACCGGGTACCACGGATGGTAGCTCACCGGGAGCGACCGTCCGCCATTGAACCCCCCCGCCTGGCGCTCGATGTCGCGCGGGAGCAGTTGCTCGGCGATGCGTGCGTAGAACGAGCCGAACTTCGCTTCGTCGTAGATCTCGAAGTCGAACGTGTCGCCGCTGACCGCGATCCCGTCGATCTCGAGCTCGAGCTTCAGGCGGAACCGCTCGAAGAACAGGCTGCCGAATCCGAATGGCGACGACGCGGACGGCTCCGCGTCACCGCCCAATGCCCCGAGCTCGGAGTCGACGTCGAACTCCAGGAGCCATGCCTCCGGCAGCTGCGACGCCGTGTGCGCGGCGGCTCGTCCGC
>JBKJMP010000519.1:0-3326 GCA_046596395.1 Gemmatimonadaceae bacterium | reverse complement strand
CTGCGCCGCCGCGCTCAGGTGCACACGCTCCCCAACCTGCGCGCACGAGCCTACGAGTGCGTGCGAGTCCACCATGGTGCCAGCTCCAATCCACGCGCCGACATTGACGTACATGGGCGGCATGCAGACGACGCCTGGTGCGAGGTACGCACCGCGACGAATGGCCGAGCCGCCGGGAACGACGCGCACGCCGCTCGCCGCGGACAGGTTCTGCGGTGGATAGGTGTGCTTGTCGAAGAACCGGAAACTCGTCTCGCCGTGGTGTCCCCCGATCGACATGTCCACCACGCGCCCAATGCGGAATCCGAGGAGGATCCCGCGCTTCACCCACGGGACCGCATGCCAGGATCCGTCGTCCGCGCGCGCCGCGGCGCGCACGGTGCCTCGTTCGAGGGCCCCGAGCAGGCGATCGACCAGTTGTTCGGCGTCGGCGGGGGGAGTCTCGCCGGCAGGCGTGTCCGCGCACTGAAGAATGTGCGCGATGAAGTCGTTCGTGAGCGCGTTGGGTGCGGCGCTGCTCACGGCAACGCTCCCGCGTATCGCAGCCCTTCGCGCACGACGTCCGCCTTCGAGCCCGAGAGGGTGACGAGGGGTGACCGTACCATGTTCTCGCACTTGCCCATCATCGCGAGCGCGGCCTTGACCGGAATGGGATTCGACTCGACGAAGGCGGCGCGCATCCAGGGCAGCAGACGCATGTGGACGGCGCGCGCCTCCTCCACCCTGCCCGCGCGGCCGAGCCGTACGAGCTCCGTCATCAGCTTCGGCACCACGTTCGACACCACGGAGATCAGCCCATCACCACCGAGGGCGAGAATGGGGAGCGTGAGCTCGTCGTCTCCCGACAGGACGGTGAATCCCGCAGGCTTGCCCGCGATGCAGTCGGTGATCTGCGCGAGATTGCCCGACGCCTCCTTCACGCTGACGATGCGCGGATGCCGCGCGAGCTCGAGCGTGGTGGCGGCCTCGATGTTGCTCCCGGTGCGGCCAGGAACGTTGTACACGACGATGGGGAGATCGACCGCGTGCGCGATGGCCATGAAGTGTGCGACGATGCCGCGCTGCGGTGGCTTGTTGTACATCGGGGACACGTGCAGCAGGTGCGTTGCACCCACCTCGCGCATGATGCGCGACGTCTCGATCGCCTTCGCCGTGTCGTTGGAGCCTGCCCCCGCGACGACCGGCACGCGCCCACGCACCTGCTCCACCGTGATCTCGACAACGCGCCGATGCTCCTCGGCCGTCAGGGTCGCCGCTTCGCCAGTGGAGCCGCACGGCACGACGAAGTCGATGCCCTCGTCCACCTGCCAGTCCACGAATCCGCGCAGGGCGCGCTCGTCCAGCGCGCCGCTCGCGGTGAACGGCGTCGCCAGCGCTGTGCCGCAGCCCGTCAGCTCGATGCTCATCCCCCCTCCGGTGACGACATGGAGATTACGTCCTGCATTCCGTAGACGCGTCCGCCCTCGCGCCCGACGAGCCAACGCGCCGCAGCGATCGCGCCTTCGGCGAACACGCGACGGTCGCGTGCCTCGTGCACGAGTCGCACCTGCTCGAATGGCGCGTCGAAAATGATCTCGTGCGTACCGGGAACCGAACCGACACGGACGCTCGTGATGGGCACCGCGCGGCCGAGCGTGCCTTCCACCGACCGGGCGAGGACGCCAGCGGTGCCTGACGGCGCGTCCTTCTTGGCGGTGTGATGGGTTTCCACGATGTGCGCATCGACGCCAGCGATGTCACGGTAGAGACGCCCCGCTTCCGCGACGACGCGGTCGAAGATCGCGACACCCACCGAGAAGTTGGGAGCAACCACGATCGGCACGTTCGACACCCGTATCTCGTCGCGAAGGGCAGGCAGCTCCTCGTACCACCCCGTCGTGCCGACGACGACGGGACAGGCGGCAGCGACGCAAGCGCGAATGTTCGACATGGCCGCGCGCGGCATGGTGAACTCGATCGCGACGTTCGCCCCGGAGAGCGACTCCCGCGTCACGGGTTGCCCAGCAGAGATCCGTGCGACGACGGTGGCGTCGCGCTCGCCGGCGAGCCGCTCGATGGCGCGCCCCATCCGCCCCATACCGATCAGCGCGATGCGGAGGGTCGTCACGACGATGTTGCCGGAAAGAACGCGCCGTGCAGGCGCTGCATCGCCGCGTTCACCTGGCTGCCATCCACGACGACGGTGAGGTTGATGCCGCTCGAGCTCAACGACAACATGTGCACACGGATGTCTCCGATCGCAGAGAGTGCGAGCGACATCGCGCTCCCGCCGTCGCTCAAGCCACTGCCGACGATGGACACGATGCCACGATTGCGCTCCATCGCGACGTCGCCCAGCGCACGCAGGTCCACGACCAGCGCCTCGAGGCGTGACGTGTCGTCGATCGTGACGGAGACACTCACCTCGGACGTCGCCACGACGTCTACCGACGTGCGATGCCGCTCGAACACCTCGAACAGGGTACGCATGAAGCCCTCGGTGAGCAGCATGCGCGGGCTCCGCACCTTGAGCAGGGTTACGCCACTCTTCCCCGCGATCGCGCTCACCGGGCGCCGCGGCGCATCAAAGGTGATCAGCGTGCCGGTGCCTTCAGGACGACGCGAATTGAGCACCCACACGGGAATTCCCTTCGTCACCGCAGGGGCGATCGTGTTGGGATGCAGCACCTTGGCGCCGAACGACGCAAGCTCGGAGGCCTCCTCGAACCCGATCCGCTCGATGAGGCGCGCCTCGGGAACGACACGCGGGTCGCACGTGAGCATGCCATCGACGTCGGTCCAGATCTCGATCGCCTCGGCCTGCAGCGCCGCGCCGACCAGCGACGCGCTGTAGTCGGAGCCGCCGCGGCCGAGTGTTGTCGTGATCCCCGAGCCCTGAATCGAGCCGATGAAGCCGCCCATCACCGGGATGCGGCCGGCCCGAACGATGGGCATCACGATCCGCTGCGCCGCCTCGGCGATCGCCTCTGCCTGCGGCTCGGCGCGCGTGAACTGCCCGTCGGTGATCATGACCTGACGCGCATCGACATGCTCGGCGGCCAGCCCCCGCTGCTGAAACGCCGCTGCCACGAGAACCGAGGACAGTTGCTCACCCATCGCCGCGATCGTGTCCATCGAGCGCGGAGTCAGGTCGCCGAGCGTGTTGAGCGCCTCGGCGAGCGCCGCGAGCTCGTCGAACATCGCCGACAACTCGCCGGAGATGTCCGCGATGCCGGCCGGATCACCCGTCAAGAGGATCTCCGTCTGGGCGAGATGCCGGTCGCGGAGGCCCTCCACCGCGCGAAGGGCGCCGATGAGCTGCCCCTTCGCGGCCTGCTCGGCGATCT
>JBKJMP010000503.1:0-3242 GCA_046596395.1 Gemmatimonadaceae bacterium | reverse complement strand
CAGGAAGTCGATCGCCTCGAGGTTCTCCCGCCCCCCGTACTGGTTGGGCACCCACTGCCCTTCCTCGCGGCTGTAGTCGAGATAGAGCATCGAGGCCACGGCGTCCACGCGCAAGCCATCGATGTGGAATTCGTTCAGCCAGTAGAGCGCGTTCGCCACGAGGTAGTTGCGTACCTCCTTGCGGCCGTAGTTGAAGATGAGCGTTCCCCAGTCGGGGTGCTCGCCGAGCCGCGGGTCCTCGTGCTCGTAGAGTGCGGTCCCGTCGAAGCGGCGGAGCGCATTGTCGTCCTTCGGAAAGTGCGCCGGCACCCAATCGAGGAAGACGCTCACGCCCGCCCGGTGCAGGGTATCGATCAGGTAGCGGAGATCGTCGGCCGTACCGTAGCGCGACGATGGCGCGAAGTATCCCGTGACCTGATAACCCCACGATCCATAGAATGGGTGCTCCATGACGGGGAGCAACTCCACGTGGGTGTAGCCGAGCTTCGTCACGTGTGTGGTGAGCGGCTCGGCGATCTCGCGATACGAGAGCATGCGCACACCGTCCTGCGCGCGCGTCCACGATCCGAGATGGACCTCGTAAATGTGGATCGGCTCGCGGACGACGTCGCGCTTCGGGCGCTGGCCCATCCATGCTTCGTCGCGCCAGACGTATGTGCCCTCGCGGATCACGATCGACGCGGTGTCCGGCGCCTGCTGCATCTTGAAGCCCATCGGGTCGGACTTGAGGCGGAGCAGCCCGTCGCGCGTCCGGATCTCGAACTTGTACAGCGCGTTCGTGGACACGCCGGGGACGAAGAGCTCCCACAATCCTGTCGCCCCCATGCGACGCATCGGAAACTGCCGCCCATCCCAGTTGCACCAGTCGCCCACCACGCTCACCCGGTCGGCATTCGGCGCCCACACCACGAACGCCGTACCCTCGTCGCCCCCCACGGTACGCTGGTGCGCGCCGAGCATCGTCCAGAGCGAGCGGTGGGTGCCCTCGTTGAAGAGGTACTCGTCCATCTCGCCGATGGTCGGCGCGTGCCGGTACGGATCGCCGCGTTCCCACGTGCGGCCATCGGGCGCGATGAAGCGGAGCGAATAGCGCGATGTCGTCTTCGGCACGGCGATGGTGAAAAGACCATCGCCCTCGTTGCGCATGGTGGTGGAGACGCCCTCGCGCACGAGCATGCAGTCGGCAGCCTCGGGCTGGAACACGCGAACCATCCGGCCACCGCCGGCACCTTCATGGAGGCCGAGGATGCGATGGGGGTCCGAATGCCGCCCCTCGAGCAGTGCCCAGCGCTCCGCGGGATCGATGGTCGTCATAGCGTGTGCTGCTCGACGATCGACAGCGGTTCGCGGCGGGCGTGCGCCGGCTCGGTGATGCGGCGGTCGCTGCCGAACCGGATCAGCATCAGCGCATGCGCCTCGAGCGTCACCTCGCCCTCTCGCACCGCCGTGAGCTCCTCGCGCGCCGTGTCCACCATGACGAGCCACACCCTCCCATCGCCGACCGGCATCGGCGGCAACTTGAATGGCGCCGGCTCGCTCCCCGCATTCATCGCGATGAGCAACGTGTCGCTGCTCACCGCCCGGCCGCGCTCGTCCACGTCGTCGGTCGCCGACCCGTCGATCAACATGCCGAGGACGCGGTTGTGCGGGTCGCTCCATTCCGATCCATCGATCTCGGTGCCGTCGGGGCCGACCCAGCACACGTCCTTGTGCGCCGACCCATCAACGGCAGCGCCACGGAAGAAATGGCGGCGGCGAAGGACGGGGTGCGCCTGGCGAATGGCGAGCAGCTTTTTCGCGAAGGCGAGCAGCGCGTTCTGGTGCTCGTCGAGATCCCAGTCCATCCAGGTGATCTCGTTGTCCTGCGCATAGGCGTTGTTGTTGCCGCGCTGTGTTCGCGCGATCTCGTCGCCGTGCGCGAACATCGGTACGCCCTGCGAGAATGCGAGCGTCGCGAGAAAGCTCCGCATCAGGCGATACCGCGTCTCGACGACCGCGGGATCGTCCGTCTCCCCCTCGACGCCCCAGTTGCAGCTGATGTTGTCGTCGTGCCCGTCGCGGTTGCCCTCGCCGTTGGCCTCGTTGTGCTTGCGCTCGTAACTCACCAGGTCGCGCAGCGTGTACCCGTCATGCGCCGTGATGAAGTTGATGCTCGCGTACACGCCCCGGTCGCTGCCGGAGAAGATGTCACTCGACCCAGCAAGCCGGCTCGCCATTTCCGGAATCTGGCCGGGCTCTCCCCGCCAGAACTTGCGCACGCTGTCGCGGTACTTGCCATTCCACTCCGTCCACCGCACCGGGAAGTTGCCCACCTGGTAGCCCCCCGGGCCAACGTCCCACGGCTCGGCGATGAGCTTCACGCGCGCCAGCGTGGGGTCCTGGTGCATGATGTCGAAGAAGGCAGAAAGCTTGTCGACGTCGTAGCTCTCACGTGCAAGCACGGGTGCGAGGTCGAACCGGAACCCGTCCACGTGCATCTCCTCCACCCAGTACCGGAGTGAATCCATCACGAGCTGGATGGTACGCGGATGCTGCATGTTCAGCGAGTTTCCCGTACCGGTGAAGTCCGTATAGAAGCGCGGCGAAGTCGGCTCGAGGCGGTAGTACGCGGAGTTGTCGATCCCCTTCATCGACAGCGTGGGGCCGAGGTGATTGCCCTCGCCCGTATGGTTGTAGACGACGTCGAGGATGACTTCGAGCCCGGCCGAATGCAGGGTCTTCACCATGCTCTTGAACTCGTAGACCTGGTTGCCGAGCCCGCGCGTGGCGAAGCGCACGTCCGGCGCGAAGAACCCGATCGTGTTGTATCCCCAGTAGTTCGTCAGCCCACGCTCGGCCAGGTGCCGGTCCACCACCGACTGGTGCACGGGGAGCAGTTCCAGCGCCGTCACGCCGAGCGAGAGGTAGTACTCCAGCATCGCATCACTGCAGAGACCGAGGTACGTGCCGCGCAGCTCTGGCGGCACGGCGGGATGACGCATCGTCATCCCCTTCACGTGGCACTCGTAGATGATCGTGCGGTTGTACGGCACGTTGAGTGGACGGTCGTCCTCCCACGTGAAGGCCGAATCGATCACCACCGATTTCGGCACGCCACCCGCCGAGTTGTCCGGGTCCGGCTCGAGGTCCTCGTCGTCGCTGTCCACCTTGTAGGCGAAGAGGTCGTTGCTCCACTGGATCGCGCCCGTGATTGCCTTGGCGTACGGGTCGATGAGCAGCTTAGCCGGATTGAAGCGATGTCC
>JBKJMP010000435.1:0-2929 GCA_046596395.1 Gemmatimonadaceae bacterium | reverse complement strand
ACCGGCCACGCGAGGGCAGGGCGAAGCATCCAGCCCGGCGTGCCCATGATCATGAGCGGCGGCGCGACGAGCGTGAGCACCAGGTGCTGCACCATGTGCGCGCTGAACAGGTAGAAGTCGCTGAGATCGTGCAGCCAGCCGTTGAGCGAGAAGAAGATCAACGCGAGGGCGCCAAAGAACATCGCGCGCTGGCCGAGCGTGGGACCGTCGCCACTACCGTGCCGGGCGCGCCAGTGGTACAGCGCGCCGATGAGTCCCAATCCAATGACCGTGCTGGGGTGCACGGTGAACTCATCCAGGGCTATTCGTGCCGCCGGATGCAGCAGCAGCGCAACCGGCGGCACCATCAGGATCAGCCCCCGATCTTCAGCTGGCCGAACAGGAAGAGCAACCCGATCAGCGTGAAGACGGCGATGATCAGCGGGCCCGTGAAGAGCACGCGGAACAGCTTGTGGTCGTATCGCAGGTGCATGTAGAACATGACGACGATGTAGAACTTCACCGCCGACATGATCAGCAGGGCCGGGACGAACGCCTTCGACGCCACGAAGCTCGGGATGTAGTAGATCCAGACTTCGACGACGGTGATGAGCGTCAGGATGACCGCGACCTTCCAGTAGGTGGACCAGGTTGGGTGCTCCTTGTCGATCCCCATCGCGGCGTGGTCCACGTTCGCGTGATGATCGTCGTGCTTGTGTTGGTCGTGTGCCATGGTCGCCCTACTGGATCAGGTAGACGAGCGTGAAGATCGCGATCCACACGACGTCGACGAAGTGCCAGTACAGCGCGGCGAGGTCGACGTTGAGGGCATCCTTCGGCCCGAGCCCGCGGCGGTAGTCGATCGCGAGCAGGGTGAGCAGCCAGAGCACGCCCGCCGTCACGTGCGCGCCGTGAAAGCCAGTGAGCGTGAAGAACGACGAGCCGAAAAGGTTGGTCTTGAGCGTGAGCCCTTCATGGACGAAGGACGTGAACTCGTACGCCTGGAACATCAGGAACGTGAGGCCGAGCAGCGCGGTGGCCCACAGCCAGAGCTTGGAGCTGCCGAGGATCCGCTCGCCTTGCGTGCGCTTGGGCTGGTCCTTGTTCTCGACCGCGGCGAGCGCGAGCACCATCGCCAGCGACGACATCAGCAGCACGAACGTCGATGCCGACGTGACCGGGATGTCCAGGATGGGCGGCAGGTTCGTGGCGCACGCCGGCGGGGCGCACGCCTCGTGCGGATACGGGCCAACCACGCTGCGGCCCTTGTAGATCATGTACGTCGAGATCAGCGACACGAAGAGCATGCACTCCGAGCCGATGAAGGCCCAGATCGCGATCTTCTTGTTGTCCAGTCCCGTCGAGGTCGGCGGATGCCCATGCGTCACATCGTGTGCGCTGTGCGAGTGGGCGACGGCGTCGTGTGCCATTTAGTGAGCGTCCTCGAGCGGGGTCAGCAACCACGCATACAGTGAATTGATCATGATGAGCGCGCCTCCGATCATCGTGATCAGCGCCAGCGGCGTGTCGCCCGTGTGGATGAAGATCAGGCCAGAGAACATGATGATCATGCCGGCCGCGCAGACCAGTGGCTTGATCGTCGGGTTCGGCATCGGGATGCCCAGGTCCTTGGCCGAGTGCCCTGTTGCCGTCTCGATGTGCATCGCGGATTCCGCGGGCTGCTTCGGGTCGTTGCCGAGCGGCGCGGGATGTCCGCTGCCGGCGTGCACCGAAGCGATGTCCACGTCCACGCGCTTGTCACCCTGCTTCGTGTGCGGCACCTCGGCCGTGAGCTGCGGCGACTTCATGTCCCACATCGGGTAGCGCGAGGTGACGCGCGGGATGCGCGCGAAGTTGAACTCGGGCGGCGGCGACGGGATCGACCACTCGAGCGTTCCACCGCCCCACGGATCGTTCCCGGAGACGGCGCCTTTCTTGTAACTACGGAAGAAGTTGTGGATGAAGATCAGCGTACCGAGGATCAGGATCACCGTCCCGATGGAGCTCATCATGTTGAAGACCTCCCAACCCTGGCCCGACTCGTACGTATAGATTCGGCGTGGCATGCCGAACAGGCCGGCCCAATGCATCGGGCCGAAGGTGAGGTTCATGCCGATGAACGACAGCCAGAAGTGCCAGCTGCCGAGCTTCTCGCTCATCAACCGGCCCGTCATCTTCGGGAAGTAGAAGTAGATACCGCCGAAGATGCCCATCATCGAGCCACCGAACAGCACGTAGTGGAAGTGCGCGACGACGAAGTAGGTGTCGGTCTGCTGGAGGTCGGCCGGCGGCGACGCGTGCATCACGCCCGAGATGCCGCCGATCGTGAACAGGCCGACGAGGCCGATGGCGAACTTCATGGCGGTCGTGAACTTCAGCGAGCCGCCCCACATGGTGAAGATCCAGTTGAAGATCTTCACGCCAGTCGGGATCGCGATGAGCAGCGTGGTCACGCCGAACACGGTGTCGCCGATGGCGCCCATGCCGACCGCGAACATGTGGTGCGCCCACACGCCGAAGCCGAGGAAGGCGATGAGCATGGTGGCATACACCATGACTGGATACCCAAAGATCGGCTTCCGAGAGAAGGCGGGAAGAATCTCGGACACCAGCCCGAACGCCGGCAGAATGAGGATGTACACCTCGGGGTGTCCGAAGACCCAGAAGAGGTGCTGCCAGAGGAGCGGGTCGGCGCCCGCGGCAATCGTGTAGAAGGTCGTCCCGAAGAAGCGGTCGAACTGGAGGAACACCAGCGCGATGGTGATCACGGGGAAGGCCAGCACGAGCAGGAACTGCACGACGAACGCATTCCACGTGAACATCGGCATGCGCATCAGGTTCATCCCTGGCGCACGCATGTTGATGATCGTGGTGATGAAGTTGAAGGCCGCCGCGAGTGAGCTGACACCGAGGATCTGGAGGCCGATCACCCAGAAGTCGATGTTGAGGT
>JBKJMP010000403.1:0-4818 GCA_046596395.1 Gemmatimonadaceae bacterium | reverse complement strand
AATTGCGGCGGCCCAGAGACCGGACACGCGCATGAGCCGTCCGACCGCGCGCGGATCCGGGGGAATCCACTCCGCACCATCGAGCTCGATCGACGGATCGATCTGCTGGATGAGCCGGCCGATGTCCGCGAAACGAACGATCGGGGCTAACCACTCGCGGTCGGCGGTCTGATCGCCGCCGCCAGGAACCCCGCTTGCACCGGCGGTCGTGACCCTGATGGCGGCGCGACCGAGCTTTCGGTGCAGCCAACGCTGGTGGATGGAGATCGTCTGGACGCGGCGCAGCGGAATCGTCGCCGTGACGCGCGTGAACAGGCCGTACTCGGCGCGAAGGTCATTGCCGTCGCGCACGAGCGTGTAATTGTGGAGCCTGACCACCGCCCACAGCGCAGACAGCAATCGAATGCTCAGCAGGGCGACGAGAAAGAGCGCCGCGCCACCCACGATGATCGCCGCGCCGCCGCCACCTCCCGCAACCTCTTGTGCCCAGTCCGGAGCCGAGGCGGGCACGAGGTTCTTGACCAAGTTCTCGAACGCATCGACTTGCCAGAGCACACCCATTGCCGCCGCTACGAGCGTCATGCCGCGATTCTCGATGAATCCGGCGAGCACCAGCTCGCGTGGCGGGATGTGCAACAGGCGCGTCGGAGCTGGTGCAACGACCGCCTCCGTGCCGGCATGTGCGTCGTCGGTGCCGATCGCAGCCGCCGGGCGCCTGCCGGCGAGCACCCGCCGCCGCATTTCGGCAAGGTCGCTCATCGGAAGGACGCTCAGCGTCGCCTCAGGCTCGCTACCCGATCCGGTTTGCACCTGCACGACGGCCACATTGAAGAAGCGATGCGCGACGTTCTGAACGGCGTCGACGTTCTGAATGCGGTCGTAGGGAATGTGTCGCTCGTTTCGGAAGACGAGGCCCGTCCGCACGACCAGGTCGTCGTCGTCGTACCGGTACGTATACGAGAGGTAGTTCAGGACTGCGGCAATCGCAGCGATGGCTGCGATGACCGCCGGCACCAGTGTGCGCATCGTGTCCGAGCGCGTTGCGAAGAGCGCGAAGACGAGCGGGATCGCCAGGTTCCACAGGCGCGCGCCGAGATGGAACAGGAGGCTGAGCGGGTGTAGCCGCCGGTCAGGTTCGGACGACACGCTCGCGGGGAAGCAGGGCATCGCGGATCTCGACGGCGCGCGCGTGCGCCAGTCCCTCCAGCGACACTTCGGCGTGGCTTACGCCGGCAGTGTAAATCTGAAGCGTGCTCAATCCGTGCCGGCGCTCGAACGGTCCCTGCGAGACGTCGGTATGCTGGACGCGCGACCGCGGTACGCTGATGATGCTCCGGAAGATCGCGCCGCGACGGATCTCGATGCCCTCATGGTCGAGGCGAAATGACGAGTACCGGTATGTGAGGCGCGGCCTGTATTGATACCAGGCCACGTGGGCAGCCGTCGCCACGACCCAGAACGCAAAGAGCGGAACGCGAAGGCGTGGCGCGAGCGAGGAGAACGTGGCCACGCCGATGAAGACGGCGAGCCAGAACAGCGCCATCGCGGCCGACCAGACCGCCCCCGTGCGCCTCTCCATGACCACAACGCGCGGGTCGAGTCGCTCCCATGCCTCCGGATCGATGATCTCGTTGCTCATCATGGCTGCACTGCGCGCCCTCGGCGAACGAGACCCAGCACGTCCGTGCGCGCGTAATGGGTGACCCCTGCACTCGGGATGGTGACCGATTGATCGAGCATCTCCGCAGAGAGCGCGCGGAGGTCGTGCGTCTGGCCGGCAGCGATATGCCGCACCCACAATGGATAGCCCGGGACAAACGCTTCCGGGAACACGACCAGGCGTGCTCCCTTCGATGCCGCGTCGGCGATGGCCTGACACGCGCGATCCACAGTCGCGTCGCGATCGAGAAACGCGGGACTGATCTGCATTGCCGCGACGAGAAACGGCTGACCGGGCGTGTATGCCATCAGGGCGAACCCGCGGCCTCGAACAGGAACATGGATTCTCTCCTCAACGTGGGGTGCACCGCGCTGCTGGCGGAGCGCAGCCACGCTCGCGGAATCGCGGCAGGTCGTACGTCGCAAGAAGGTACTGCACGAGCGATCCTGCCTGCAGGCAGGAAGCGAGATCATCCTGAGGGGCGACCGCAAGCGTCTCGAGCTTGATTTCATTGGCTAGTCTACCTTTCGCGATGGGACAAGCTACGAGGCAGGACGACCGCGCGTACCAGGAAATTCCGGAGTACGCACATCGTCGGACAAGTCTCGACCTCCAACGATACAGGGTGATCCAGTGAGTGCCGTCGAAGTCGTCGCACGGATGGACGCCACACTCGGCGAGTGTCCCGTGTGGGACGTCGAGACGCAGCGCCTGCACCTGGTGGATATCCACGCGCGGAGGATTCACCAGCTCGACCCCGAGACTGGCGCGCGCACATCCATGACCACCTCCAACGAGCCCGGCGCCATCGTGCTCTACGAGGACGGCGGCTACCTCGCGGGCATCGGGCTGGACTTCACGATCGTGGCACGCGATGGCACGACGCGCACGATCGCGCGCGCCGAGCGAGGCACGCGGCTCAATGATGCGAAGGTGGATCCGCGAGGCCGGCTCCTCTCGGGAACGATGGACGGCGAGCGCCGAACCGGCATGGCGTCGCTCTACTCGCTCGATCCGGCCGGCGCGCTGACCGAGCTCCTGTCCGACGTCACCGTCTCGAACGGCCTCGACTGGAACGAGCGCGGCGACATCCTTTATTACGTGGACACGCCCACCGAGCGCATCGACGCCATCGAGTACGACCTGAACACCGGTCTCCTCGGGACTCGTCGCCCCTTTGCCGACCTCACCGCGGTGACCGGGCGTCCGGACGGCCTTACCGTCGACGCCGAGGGCGGAGTCTGGGTCGCCCTCGCCCGCGGCGGTGCCGTGCACCGCTATGACGGCGCGGGACGTCTCGACGCAGTCATCGAGATCCCGACGATGGGTGTCACGAGCTGCACGTTCGGTGGCCGCGATCTCGACGCGCTGTTCGTGACGACCGCGCGAGCGTTGCTGCCAGAGCCGGCGAGAACCGAGGATCCGCTCGGTGGGGCGGTGTTCGTCGTGGAGGGGCTCGGCGTGCGAGGCCGAGTGCCGAAGCGATACGCGATGACTTCATGATTCGGCGTGACTGTGCGCTCAGAGGGACGAAAGTCTCATGACCTCGGCCGCAACCGCATCGGCTCTTCCAGCCGTGGCGTCCACATGCGTCGCGAAGGCAGCACTCGAATGCGCAACGCAACACTCTGAAGACCCGAATGCGCCGTTCAGAAGCAGAATCACATGGCGAAAGTGGCGTGAGGCTAGAACTTCCAGCTATATCCGACGCGAATCACCTGCGTCTCGCGGTAGTCCGTGCTGACGACAACGAAATTCGAACCGCGGATCGTACGTTCCGGGTGCATGGTGTTCAGGAGATCGGTCGCGTTCACCACGATCTCGCCCCGTCCTCGCCTGACGCTCTTCTTCACGCCGGCGTCGAGAGAGAAGCGGCTGCCAACGCGGCCTTGCGGCAGGAGGTCTGCGGCGAGGTAGACGTTCGAGAGCTGCAGCTGCCAGTCGCGCGGCAGCCTGACGCTCGCGTCCAGCTTCGCGTTCCCCGACGTGAGCGCCTGACGTGCGGCCGAGTACGGGACTGGCACCGGGTACTGGTTGACCACGGAGAATGCGTCGGCAGTCCGGCGATACGCGCTCGCGCTGGCGGTGTACGAGAGCCTCGCGGAAAGCCTCTGCTGCCAGACGACCTCTGAGCCCGTGCTCCTGCTACGCCCGCCATTCTGGAAGACATTGTACAGGAGCACACTGCCGGGCGCCTGTGTCGCAATGCGCGTGATGGTGCCGTCGACGACCCGGTGAAATGCGGCGGCGTACAAGCTCCCGTTCGACCAGCTCGACTTGTAGCCAACTTCCGCCGCCGTGGAGTACTGCGGGTGCAGGGCGGGGTTGCCGACCTTGATCAGCTCGGGCTCGTCGTACTTCGGGAAGATGCGGATGTCGACTTCGTTCGGGCGATCGACGCGCCGGTTGAAGAAGACGGTGAGCTTGTTCGAGTCGTCGAACTTCCAGGCCGCGCGTACGTTCGGGAATGGACGGACATACTTATACCCGTCGCTCTTGTACGTGTTGTGATTCGGGTTGACGTCGTAATTCAGGTCCACGCTCTCGAGCCGAACACCACCCTCGAGCTCGATCCGCTCGCTCTCGAAGACGTAGTTGCCGTAGACCGCCGGAATGAGCTCGCGATACGTCGCCCAGCCGCCGGCGGCGCTGTCGATCTTTGAGTTCTGGCCGGGAAAGAACTGCATGTCCACGGGAATCGAGCGGTACCGCCCCTTGAAGCCGGCCTCGATGCGTCCCTGTCTGAGCGGCCTGACGTAGTCGGCGTTGAGATCGACGACGTGCTCGTCGGACAGCAGCGCGAACGAGTCGGTACCAACGGACGACGACACTGTGTTCGTGAAGAAGTATTTCTCGTCCTCGCGGTGGAACGAGTAGTTCGACGTGAGCGCGAGCTTGTGTCCGGGCTGCGCGAACTTGTGGGTGAAGACCGCGGTGGCGAATGCGGTGTACTTCACCTCGTCTTCCAGGAACTGCCACAGCCGGTAGCGATTCTGCAGGGAGCCCTGGAAGTAAGGATTGTCCCCGCGATCGATGATCGTCTCCTGATTGAACAGGGCCGAGACCGTCAGTGCATTGTCGTCGTCGAGTGCGTGGTCCACGCCGGCGCTCAGGGCGGCGTAGTCGGTGTCGCGGTTGCGCTTGATCTGCTGGGTGAT
>JBKJMP010000288.1:0-4741 GCA_046596395.1 Gemmatimonadaceae bacterium | reverse complement strand
CGCGGCGTCATCGTCGTCGTCGCGCTGCTGGCCGTCGTCTTCCTGCTGGCCCCGGCGCTCGCGGTCCGCATCTCTGACTGGCTCTGGTTCCTGGAGATCGGTTTCGAGCGCGTCTTCCTTACGAAGGTGGCCGCGCAGTGGGCGATCGGATTCTCTGCGGGAGTCATCGCGTTCGGTGTGCTGTACGGCAATGCACGGTTTGCGCTGCGGGGACTGGACGTCGAGCTCGAGCCGTCACATACCACCATAGGCGGCATCGGTGAACTGCCGCCGCAGGTGCGAGCACAGCTCCAGCGACTGGTCCGGACGCTTGCGGTTCCGTGGACGGCATTGCTCGCGCTGCTGGTCGCGCTCGGGATGGCGGCCCAGTGGAGCGTTCCACTCCAGGCGATCTACCGCACGCCATTCGGGCTGACGGACCCGGTCTTCGGACGCGACGTGGGCTACTACGTGTTCATCCTTCCGGCGATCGAGCTGGTTGCAGGGCTCGCGTTCGGGTTGCTGCTGCTCTCACTCGTGCTCGTCGCGCTGCCGATCTACTTCGTGCGCGCGGAGATGGGGCGCACGGGGCAGCGGCTGATCGTCCGCTCGCATCCGCAGACACACCTGGCGATGCTCGCGGGGTTGCTGCTGCTCGTAATGGCGCTGCGCACGCACTTCGTGAGCATTCCGGGGCTGCTCTTCGGCGTACACCTGCCCCTGGCGGGCGCCACCTATGTGGACCTCAACGTCCGGTTGCCGGCGCTGCACGTGCTCAGCATCGTCGCACTCGTCGGAGCCGCGCTGATCGCGTGGGGCGGGGCGCGTGGTCGCCTGATTCCGGTGACGGTGCGCGTCATGATCGCCTACGTGGTCGCGTCCGTCGCGAGCGTGCTCGTTCCCGCCGCGTACCAGCGCCTCGTGGTGCAGGCGAACGAGCTGGCACGCGAAACGCCGCAGATCGTCCACCACATCGCCGCGACGCGAGCGGCATGGGGCATCGGCGGAATCGAGCAGCGCGAGCTGGGAACCGCGACGGCGCTCACGCGGCAGATCATCGACGCGAACCGCCCCACGATCGACAACGTGCGGCTGTGGGATCGTGAACCGCTCCTCCAGACCTTCGGCCAGATCCAGTCGATCCGGACGTACTACGACTTTGTCGCCGTGGATGACGACCGCTACCGGATCGACGGAGAATTGCGGCAGGTGATGCTCTCCGCGCGGGAGATGAACACCAACGCGCTCCCGACGCGTGGCTTCATCAACGAGCACCTGACGTACACGCACGGGATGGGTGTCACCCTTGGGCCATCGAACGAAGTGACGCCGGAAGGGCTTCCCGTGCTCTTCATCAAGGACCTGCCGCCCGCGTCGCGCGTGGGGGTGAAGATTACCCGCCCACAGATCTACTTCGGCGAGATCTCCAACGACTTTGTGCTTGCGCCGAGCCGGCAGCGTGAGTTCGACTATCCCGCGGGCGAGGGCGAGTCGGCGGTCTACTCGGCATACGACGGACGTGGCGGCGTGCGCGTAGCGTCATTCGCGCGGCGGCTGCTGTTCGCGGTGCGCTTCCGGTCATTCAACATCCTTCTCTCGCGCGACCTGAGCGAGCGCACGCGCATCCTGTACCATCGCAGCATTCGGGAGCGTGCGGCGCGAGCGCTTCCCTTCGTCATGTTCGATCGCGATCCATACATGGTCATCGCGGACGACGGTCGCCTGAAGTGGATACTCGACGCCTACACCACGTCCAGCCGCTTTCCATATTCGCAGCCGGCGTCCGGCGGCGTGAACTACATGCGGAATTCGGTGAAGGTCGTCATCGACGCGTACGATGGTGACGTGCAGGCGTACGTCGTGGGGCAGGACGACCCGATTATCCGGACCCTCTCGCGAATCTACCCGGGGCTGTTGCAGCCGCTGGACTCCATGCCGGCCGACCTGCGCGCGCACCTGCGGTACCCGGAGGACCTGTTTCGCCTGCAGACGGCGCTCTACGCCACGTACCACATGAGCAATGCGGAGACGTTCTACCACCGGGAGGACCAGTGGCAGATTCCCACCTCCACGGCGCCGGACGTGCCCGTGCGACGTGCTGTGGCCGGACAGCCGGCGGCGGTGAGCGCGAGCCGGGTGGGCGGTGAGGGATTCCTGCGGCACACGGTGATGCGCCTCCCCGGGGAGCGCGAGCCCGAGTTCATCCTCATGCGGCCCTTCACCCCTCGGCAGAAGGACAACCTCGCCGCCTGGATCGTGGCGCGGAACGACGGTGAGCACTACGGCAAGCTTGCCGTGTACCGCTTCCCGCGGCAGACGCTGGTGTTCGGCCCGAACCAGATCTCCAACCGGATCAACCAGGACACCGAGGTGTCGCGGCAGATCAGCTTGTGGGACCAACGCGGATCGGAGGTGCTGCGCGGCGAACTGCTCGTGCTGCCCATCGAGGGCTCACTGCTGTACGTGCAGCCCGTCTATCTGCGCGCGGAAGGAGGACGCATCCCCGAGTTGAAGCGCGTCATCGTCGCGCACGAGGGGCGCGTGGCGATGGCAGAGACGCTGGACGCGGCGCTCGTGATCCTGTTCGGTGAGAGTAGTGGGACGCCCAAAACCCTGGCGAGCGCGGACAGTGGAGTGGCCGGTGCACCCGCGCCCCCAGCGCCTCTCAGCGCGCCGAGTGTCGCGACGATCGACTTGGCAAAACAGGCCGTTGGGCACTTCGAACGGGCGCGCGCTGCCCAGCGGGCAGACGACTGGAGCACCTACGGTGCGGAGATGCGGAAGCTCGGCGAGGTGCTGCGTCAGCTCGACGCTGCCCGGTCGCCGCCCAGGTAATGCGGCGATGGCCTAGAAGAAGAAGAAGCTATCTCCGCCGGATCCTCCGAAGCGTGGGTTCACCACGTTGTTCAGCACGGAGCCGAACGAGTACCGCAGTCCGCCAAAGAACCCGAAGCTGTACGACGTTGCCTGCTGCTGCTGCTGGAGCAGCACGTCACCCGTGGTCGACGCGGCTTTCTTCAGGAAGATCTGATCCGCGATGTTGCTGTAGTTCGTGAAGAAGTTGAGGCTGAATCCCTTGAACAGCCGCAGGTCGGCGTTCATGAACACCGACGCATTTCGCTTGGATGCGTCGTTCAGGTAGTTGCTCGCGCTGGCTCCACCGCTGATCGAGCCCCACGTCTGCTTCTGTGAGTACGAGGCCGAGAGCGCATGAAACGGCAGGGTTTCCTCGGTCTTGTTGAAGATCGTCGTGTCGTTGTACTGGAAGCCACGGATGCCGACGCCATACTCGACGCGCAGCTGCCGCCGCGTCGATTCCTTGTACGGAAAGAGATCCCATTCCACCGACGGCGTGATGCGATAGGCACGCCGCTGGTTGAGAAAGGTCGACGACGACGCTCCCGCACGGAGTCCGGCCGACCAGTGCGCGGTGAGGCTCTTCACGACGAGCGCGTTGGCGCCAAAGCTGCGCCGAAGACTGGTGAACTCCGTCGAGTCGTCCACGCGGAACTTGCTTTCGTTGTAGCTCTCGTTCGCGCTCAGGTTGATCTTCCACGCCTCCGTCACACGATCGGCGCTCAGGTTGCCCCTGAGGGAGGAAAACTGCTGCTGGCGCTCCCGGTTCGTATTGCCGTTCGCGCTCGCGCTGTACACCCAGTAGTTCCACCGGTCGCGCGTGGGAGCGGCGGGTGCGGCGCCCGCCGCCGGAAGGGCGAAGGTCACCGTGAGCTTGTCGGCGTCGTCCGTCCGAGCGGCGAACCGCACCAGGCCTAGCTTGAGGATACGCGCAAACCCGCGGCGCGTGACGTCCTGGGTATTCTCAGGCGAGGCGTTGTACCGCAACGTGTCTTGGGTGCCGGCGAAACGCCGTTGGCCCAGGAGGTTGATCGTATACTCGGTCCCGCCGCCGCCCGTGTTCTGTGTCGTCACCAGAACATGCACGTCTGCCGCTGTCCGCTCCCGGACGTAGTCAACGAAGGTGATTTCCGTGCGCAGGAAATCAAAATCGCAGAGGTACGACGGACAGTCGAGAAAGACCTGCACGCGTCCTGTCTGCGGTGCGGGTGACTGCGCCCGCGCGGCGCTCGTCGGGGCCAGGCAGAGGAAGCAAACGACCAGAGCGGTGGGGAACCATGAGTTAGCGCGAGACAAGACATTCTCCGAACGGGTGGGTAACGCGTCGAGCAGGATAACCACGCATCCATGCTTCGACACGCGCCGTCCGGAAAGGGTTGGATGCGGCGCGAACGAGGAGACCTGCGCAAACTATACGTCGCTACCCGCAGTCGGCCAAGCCATAGCGTCCGATATCAACCAGCAGTCCAGCAACCCCAGGGCGGACTCGTCTTAGGCATGCGTAAGCCGGACCGCGGCTCATCCGGCGCGCTGCCGGACGACACCGACGTAGATGAACTGCGAGTCGCGCAGGCGACCACTCGCATCGCGCCCCAGCACCCGTACACGATACAACCCACCAGGAATCGGGTTGCCACTGTCGGCGAGAACGTCCCAGTTCAGCGCTCCGCCCCCGCCCGTGGGCAGCGTGCGCACGAGGCTGCCGTCGGGCTTGAGGATCTGCACGAACCCGCCAGGCGGGGTGTTGATGAACACGACGCCTGCACCGCTGGTCACTCGCAGTTGTACGGCGCGAGGACCGCGATCGCGTACCGGGAGCGACGGTAACGGTGAGCCCAGGCTTCGCACCTCCGTTATGACCCTGCCCGTCGTGCGGATCGCGAGCAGCGACGAAAGCGCCTGCGCC
>JBKJMP010000285.1:0-5139 GCA_046596395.1 Gemmatimonadaceae bacterium | reverse complement strand
TCGGTTTTGGCGGAGCATGCAGAGCTATGTCACGATCAGCGCGGTGTTCGGGCTCGTCGGCGGCGCGCTCAATACGGTCCTCCTGCTCGCCCTCGGCGTCGATTTCGCGATTCTCTGGGGAGTCGGTTCGTTCGTACTCAGCTTCCTGCCCAACATCGGCTTCGTGCTCGCGCTGGCGCCGCCGGCGGTACTGGCGCTGATCCAGTTCGGCTTCGCGCGCGCGGCCATGGTCGTGGCCGGCTTCACGCTCATCAACTTCGTCCTGGACAATGTGATCAAGCCACGGTTCGTGGGCACGTCGCTCGACCTGTCTCCCGCGGTGGTGGTGTTGTCACTCCTCTTCTGGAGCTGGCTGCTGGGGGTGTCCGGCGCACTGCTCGCCGTGCCGCTGTCGCTGGGCGCGAAATTCCTGTTCGAGAATTTCGACGAGACGCAATGGATCGCACACGTGATGAGCGACGCAAAGCCAGTGCCGGCCGCCAAGAGCGCACCCCGGGTCTAGGCTCCACTCGCACCGCGCAATACTCTAGTGGCGTGGCGTACCACATCGTCGCGCTCTCCGTACCTTGCCCCCACGCCTCTGCGAAGAATGACCGCGCCCATTCGAAGCCACGTGCTCATCGCGCTCACCGTCCTCGGCTCGGCCTGCAGCCGCGCGGTGACCACACCTCAGCCCACGACACAGCCAGCGAGTCCCGCGGCGACCCCCGCCGGACCCGCAACCAACCCCGGCGCCGGACAGCAGGGCGGCGATAGTGCCGCCGGCCCGCGTCCCGCCGCCGCGCAGCCGCGCCCCTATCGCAACGTCATCACGGCAGCCGCGCGTTCGCGTGAAGGGCTATTCAAGACACACCGCGTCGGTGAGCGCGTCTACTTCGAGATCCCGCGTCGGGAGCTCGGCAGGGAGATGCTCGTGGTCGTGCGACCGGCCTCCGGCGGTAGCCCCACGGAGTTCTGGGGTGGAGGCGGCACGCGCGTCGTGGCGTGGGAGCGCGAGGGCAACCGCGTGCTCCTGCGCGCGCGCATGTACGCGACGACAGCCGACACCACGATGGCGATCTACCGCGCGGTACGCGCGCAGAACTACGGCCCGATCATCGCGAGCTTCGCGGTGGAATCGTGGGGGCCCGACAGCACCGCGGTCATCGAGGCCACCCGGCTCTTCACGAGCAACATTCCCGAGTTCACGCTCGTGAACAGCATCCAGGCGGACCGCAGCTACGTCGAGTATGTCGCCTCCTTCCCCGACAACGTCAACGTGCTCGTGACGCAGACCGGCACCGCGCCCCCTGCGGCCGGTCCGGGCGGTGGCGGTGGCCAGGGGGCGGGCACGCCGCCGCGCCAGTTCGCGACCACGCAGCGCATGCAGTGGAGCATGGTAAAGCTCCCCGAGCAGCCAATGCGCCCGCGCCTGCACGATCGACGCGTTGGTCTCGGCTCGGTGACGATGATCGACTTCGGCCGGCCCGAGCATGAGGCGGTCGAGCGTCGCTACGTGCGCCGCTATCGGCTCGAGAAGAAGAATCCCGCAGCGGCGGTCTCGGATCCCGTCAAGCCGATCGTCTTCTGGATCGACGCGGCGACACCGGACTGGCTGAAGCCGTACGTCGTCCAGGGAGTGAATGACTGGCGCGCGGCGTACGAGGGCGCAGGCTTCAGCAATGCGATCGAGGGGCGCATCGCGCCAGCAGAGGATCCCGACTTCACGCTCTATGACGCGGGACGCTCGGTGATCTACTGGCGGCCCGCGTCCGTCGCGAACGCGACCGGCGGCCAGATCGTCGACCCGCGCACCGGCGAGATCATCAAGGCCGAAGTGAACATGTATCACCAGGTGCAGGACCTCCTGCGCGACTGGTACTTCACGCAGGTCGGCCCGCTCGATCCACGCGCAGGGCGGCTGCCGTTGCCCGACTCGCTCATGGGACGGCTTGTCCGCTATGTCGTAGCCCACGAGGTCGGCCACGCGATCGGCTTTCCGCACAACATGAAGGCGAGCGCGATGTACCCGGCCGACAGCGTGCGCAGCGCGAGCTTCCTCCGGCGCATGGGCGGGCACGTCTCGACGCTGATGGACTACTCGCGCTTCAACTACGTCGCGCAGCCGGAGGACAACATCCCCGCCGAGCTGCTGGTGCCGGACGTCGGCCCGTACGATCGCTTCGCCATTGCGTGGCAGAACACGCCGATCCCGGAGGCACGCACGCCGGACGAGGAGCGGCCGACGCTGGACCGCTGGGCACGCGTGCAGGACTCGATTCCCTGGCTTCGCTTCGAGACGCAGGAGGCGACGTCGGACCCGTCCGCCCTGACAGAGGCCGTCGGTGATGCAGACGCACCGAAGTCCAGCCGACTCGGACTCCGGAACCTGCAGCGCGTGATGAAGATGATCCCACAGGTGGCCGAGCGGCCCGGCGAGGATTATGAGCTGATGCAGGACCTGTATCAGAATGCGATCGGGCAGTGGGGACGCTACAACAACCACGTGGCGGCGAGCATCGGCGGCGCCGAGACGTTCGAGCGATACGGCACCGGCGAGCGGTTCCGGCCGTTGCCCGAGGCCGTGCAGCGCAACGCGATGCGCTATCTCGAGGAGAACGCCTTCACTGTTCCGTCCTGGTTGATCGACCGGAACATGCTGCGACGCGTCGAGCAGGAGGGGATCGTCAACCGCATCCGTGGCGCCCAGGCGGGCGTCATCAATTCCTTGCTCTCGGCGCAGCGCCTGAACCGTTTGGTCGAGTACGAGGTGCTCACGACACCGGGCGAGGGGTTGTACTCGTTGCCAGAGATGCTCGCGGACGTAAGGCGCAGCGTGTGGACGGAGCTCTCGGCGGCGAGCCCACGCGTTGACATCTACCGCCGCGGCCTCCAGCGCTCGTATCTCGAGGCGGCCAATGCCCGTCTCAATCCGCCGCCTGCGCCGACTGGCCAGGCGCCCCAAGGAGGTGGGCCACCGGGCGCGCAGCCAAACGCCAGCGTCAACACCGACGTGCGGCCTGCGATCCGTGGCGAGCTCCTCGAGATCGACCGTAGGGCGACGACGGCGCTCGCCCGCACGGCGGACGCGATGACGCGGCTGCATCTGCGCGACGTGCGATTGGAGATCGAACGGATCCTGCGCCCCGAGCGGCGGTGATCGAGAAACCGGGCGACGTTCGCTGAAACGCCTCGCGACACCTTGCTCATGCGCCGGCTTGGAGAAGTACGTCTTCGTTGGATCGTCGGACTGGCAGTTGGCTGGATAGTGCTACTGCCAGCGACGGTGCTGGCAGTCGGGCTCTTCGAGCTTTGGCGCGTTACGGATGGGCGTCTTGCAGCGGTCGGATATGGGTGGACCGCCACCGGTGCCGCGATCGGCATGGCGGCGCTGCTTGGTCCGCCGCTCGTGCTCGTGGTGTTGTGGCTGCGTTCGCGGCGTGATCGAAGGCCGAGGCCAACATGAACAGCCTTTTTGTTTTTACGGAGTTGACGGATTGACAGCGATCTGACGAATGGCTCCGTGTGCGGGTCCGGTGGCGGTGCAGACGAGTCAACCCGTCAAGGAAAAGACCATCATCGTATGTTGGGCGATTAGGAAACCTCCCGGTCAGTGATCGATCCGTGAAATCGAGTTCAGATCCGTCCAATCCGTTCAAAGAAGATTTGCCGCAGTCCGGGGTCCTCGTCGCATTCCGCACTGTACCGACCCCGCAGCCGACGAGAAGTGAGCGATTCCTTGTCCCTCGCAATCGCGGAGGAGAGACGCTGCCCGCCCGTCAGCGCACCGCCGAAGTTGGCGGGCGGTGCGGAGATCATTCCGTGGGCTGTGGATGGCCCACATCTACCCGTGGCCCGCGGGCGACGGCCAGCTCGTCTACGTCGAGCGACTCGACTTGCCTGAGGTGAACCAAAGTTGACGTCGGGTCGTGCGGCGATCTTACTTCTCATGCATGTTCTCACACCCGTTCTACAACGTCGTCCACATCGTCGGCCTGATCTTCCTCATGGCGGCACTGGGAGGGATCGCGTCGCTTGCGGGCCGCGACCGGCCGTCCGACTCGATCCAGCGAGCCGCGCGCGGCTTTCATGTGATGGGCATCTTCCTGATCCTGCTCGGCGGATTCGGGATGCTCGCCCGCCTCGGCATCATCAGCGGAGGGGGCTGGCCGCTCTGGGTGTGGGTGAAGGTGGTCATCTGGGGCATCTTGGGTGTCGCGGGCTTCGTGCCGCTTCGGTATCCGCGCACGGCGCTTCCGCTGCTTTTCCTCCTTCCGCTGTTGGGAGGGTTGGCGGCGTACATGGCGATCTACAAGCCGGTCTAGCTCGCCCCGCAGTGATTCGCCCTCCCGCGCTGTTCATGGAGAGCCACCACAACCGCAATTACAGATTGCATGGATTGAGAATGCGATACACCGCGGCGCAATCGTAGCCCGTGGCGAGCGGACCAAACGGGCTCGTCGCGATCGTCCTAATGGGTGTGGCGGGCTGCAGCCCGGGGGATGAGCGGGCAGCCGAGTCGGCGAAATCCGTCGATGCCGCCCAGGCATCACGACCCGATTCCTCGCTCATCGTCGTCACCGGTCCCACGATGGTCGTCTTCTATCCCGGCGCATACGCCGCCGTGGACTCCGGTGGCGACGTCGCCGAGGAGATCGGGGATCAACAGTATCATCTCGGCACGGCGCGCCCGGCGCTCGACTCGCTCGGCGTAACCGTGTACGAGCGTTACGGCGGCAACATCGAATATCTCCAGCGCGATGGCATGCGCGGCCTCTTTACGCCCAGCAGCGACAGCGCGCGGGCCGGTTATCTCTTCCTCCGGCCAGGAGCGGCGGCGCAAGTTCACTACGGCGTCCTGCCGCACACCGACATGCTGGTTGCAGTGCGGACGCGCTTCGATCTCCAGCGCGCCGCTGCACGACGCTGACTCCGTGCCCTCCCATGGCGCCGTCACTCCTGCTCGTTCGACACGAACCATCGGCGCATGTCCACACGGCCAGGGCGATCGAGCGCGCCCGAGAAGTGCACGCCCGGCCGGAGTGTGATCACGGACGTGTGACACAGCCAACGACGCAGCAGTTGTTGACACACGAAAGGACATCGCGTTGCCCACATCAATGATCGACAAGCTGATTCCCGGATGGCTGCCAGACGCCT
>JBKJMP010000107.1:0-4094 GCA_046596395.1 Gemmatimonadaceae bacterium | reverse complement strand
GTCACGCTGGGCCGAGTGCCTGACATTCGCGTCGCGCCCGGGATCTCGTCGCGCGTGTTGCAGGCGCGTGGGCTCACGGCGCTGGATGCCGCAAGGATGCTCTCCGTCGACGGCGTGCTCTCGGGAACGATGCGGCGAGGTGGCGATCGCCTGCGTGTAAGCGCGGAGTTGATCGCCGCGCGTTCAGGTGAACGTGTGTGGTCCGAGCAATTCGAGGTGGGGCGCGCAGACGTGTTCGCGGTCGAGGACCAGATCACCAACGCCATCGTCGGAGCCCTCCGTCCACGGCTCGCCGGCAGGACGTCGCCGGAGCTCGCGCCGCATCGAGGTACGCAGGATCCCGCGGCGTACGACCTCTACATGCACGGTCGCTACTTCTGGAGCCTCCGCAGCGAGGAAGGCATGCGGAAGGCGATGGAGTACTTCAATCGCGCCGCGGGAAAGGACTCGGATTACGTACTCGCGATCGCCGGCCTGGCCGACGCGAATGCGGTGAGTGCCTGGTACAGCTACCTACCGCCGGCTGAGGGCTATGGTCGGGCGAAGGAGTTTGCGAATCGCGCGCTGCGGCTCGACAGCACGCGCGCGGAACCGCATGCGTCGCTCGGATATGTGGCGCTCTATTACGACTGGAATCGTCCCGAGGCGGAGCGGCGGTTCAGGAAGGCAATCGCACTCGACAGCGCGTATGCAACGGGATGGCAGTGGTACGGCAACTATCTCGTCGTCGCCAATCGGGCCGATGAGGCGATCGCCACGTTGCGTCGTGCGCAGCGCGCAGATCCGCTGAATCGCGTCAGCGTCGGTGCGGTGTGCTGGGGAATGCTGATGATGCGGAAGTATCGCGACGCAATCGCACAGTGCGGCCAGGCGATCGAGCTCGATTCGACGTTCGCCGTGTCACGATTCTGGCGCGGACAGGCGATGGACATGCTGCGCGACTCGGGCGCGATTCGCGAGCTCGAGACGGCAACGCGTTTGTCCGGACGCAGTGCGGTGTTCGTGGCCGCGCTGGCGCACGCGTACGCGACGTCGGGGCAGGGGCGGCGCGCACGTGAGCTACTCGCCGAACTGATGTCGTCCAGACAGCGTTACATCCCGTCCTACGAAGTCGCGCTCGTGCACACCGCGCTTGGCAACACACGCGAGGCGATGACCTGGCTCGAGCGCGCATACGCGGAGCGCTCGCACTCGATAGCGTTTCTCGGGGTGGAAGCCGCACTCGATCCACTGCGCAACGACCCGCGATTCATCGCCTTGCTCGCGCGCACCGGTCAGGGCTGAGCGGCTGCTGCGCAAGTACGATGCGCCGTCGCAACCGGGTCCTGTGTTTATTTGCCGTCGCCAAGCTGCCGATACTGATTCAGTCCGAAGCATCGCGTGCCCCATACGACGCTGACCTTCGGCGTAGGAAGGGCGCGGATGCGGATCAGCCGCATCGCGTTACGTACAAGAAGTGGGTGCGGAGTTGATTTGTCGCTTAGGTGTGATGCGTCGCAGTCCAGGGATCGTAGACAGCCACTCCGCGGCCCATGCAGTCGCGGACGTTGCGTGTGACCAGAGTGAGTCCAGCGACCGACGCCGTGGCGAGTAACAGACCGTCGATGACCGGAAGTGGTCGGCCCTTCGTGCTCTCGCGTCCAGCAAGCTGTCCCCATGCGAGTGCGACCGCGGCATCGACTGGCAGCAAGCGGCCCACGAACTGACGCGGGAGCTCATCGCGCATCCACTGGCTGAGCACCTCGTGTCGTTGGCCCCACGCGAGGGCCGCGAGTCCCTTTTCGAGCTCGCCCAGTGTCATCACGCTGAGCCACAAGTCGAGCGGGGACTGGACGCGCACCCATTCGCGCACGTTCACGTCCGGCCTGGGCCGCATGAGTTCCGAGACGACGTTCGTATCGAGCAGCCAGGTCACTCGCTCAGTCCATGTCGATGCTGCGCCCGAAATCGGGCTCGCGCGCAAACGGGTCACCGACGTTCTTCGCCTCGAAGTCCGCGAGTGCTCGCGCCACCGGCGACGCACTGAGGACGTCCACCAGATTCCTCGGCGCAACGAGTTTCTCGTAGTCCTCTCGTGCAACGACGACCACGGCGTCGTTGCCGCTCCGGCCGCGAGTTACGAGCTGCGGCTGGTGGTCGAGCGCGCGGCGCACGACTTCGCTGAATCCGTTTTTGGCCTTCTCGAGCGTCCAGGTCTTCATGCTGTCCAAGCTAGCCAAGTGAGTGATCAGAATCAAGCTAGTCTGGATAGGATGAGCCTTCATGTGCCTCTAGGTGGAGAATTAGTACTGTAGAACGCGAATAAATGGTATACTATAAGTTGTAGTAATGGTATTGTATGATACGAATAAATGGTATATCCTACAGGCCGTGAAACCCTATTCCGGCAGGACCATCGACACCGAACTCGACGAACTGCTGAGGCACCTTTCCGCCGTCGCGGTGGAGGGCCCGAAGGGTGTCGGAAAGACCGCGACCTGCGGGCGCCGCGCTGCCACCGTGATCCGGCTCGATGACCCCGCGTTGCGCGAAATCGCTGCGGCGGATCCAGCGGCGATCCTGACGGGAAAGGCCCCAATCCTGATCGATGAGTGGCAGCACGTCCCCGCTGTCTGGGATGCGGTTCGCAGGTCGGTGGACGAGGACGACGCCCCCAATCGCATCCTCCTCGCGGGCTCCGCAGCGCCGCGTACCGCGCCGACGCATTCAGGGGCAGGCAGGATCGTCAGCGTGCGGATGCGCCCTCTCGCCCTGTGCGAGCGAGATCTCGGTGCCCCTACCGTGAGTATCGCATCCCTTCTGACGGGAAGTCGCGCCCGAATTCACGGAAGCACCACCGTCTCCCTCGCGGACTACGCGCACGAGATCGTTGCGTCGGGGTTCCCGGGTATCAGGCGACTCGCCGGCCGCGCGCAGCGCGCGCAGCTGGATGGGTACCTGACGCGGATTGTCGATCGCGATTTCTTCGACCAGGGCCACGCGGTACGCCGCCCGGAGACGCTGCGGAGGTGGATGACCGCGTATGCGGTCGCGACCTCGACAACCACGTCCCTGGAAAAGATCCGAGCTGCGGCGACGAGCGGTGAAGGCGCAACACCGGCAAAGGCGGTTGCACTCGGCTATCGCGACGTGCTCGAGCAGCTCTGGGTGATCGATCAGGTACCGGGGTGGCTACCATCACGAAATCACCTGGCGAGGCTGACACAGGCACCCAAGCATCACCTTGCCGACCCAGCCCTCGCCGCGCGGCTGCTCGGTATCGATGCTGAAGCGTTGCTCACCGGAAAACCTGCCGCAGTCGCGGTGCGCGATGGAACACTCTTCGGCAACCTGTTCGAGTCCCTGGTCACGCTCTCGGTACGCGTCTATGCGCAGGGAGCGGAGGCGGTGGTTCGGCACCTTCGCACCGTTGAAGGGCGCCAGGAAATCGACCTGATCGTGGAGCGCGCCGATCAGCGCGCGGTCGCCATCGAGGTAAAGCTCAGCGCAACGGTGAGCGACGCCGACGTAAGGCACCTGTTATGGCTCAAGGAGAAGCTCGGCGACGAACTGCTCGATATGGTGGTCATCACCACGGGCCCGCACGCGTACCGACGGCCTGACGGCGTTGCTGTCGTGCCGGCAGCGTTGCTGGGCCCATGACATTCAAGAAATGGAGGATTAGCGCGGCGCACGCTCCTCGCGAATAAGGCGCTCGAACGCCGGCGTGCCCCGCAACATCAGGAGCTTCGGTTCATTCCCGTAACCGCGTGCGGTGTAGTAGCCGAACGGATTCCGCACGGCGTTCTCGATCCACCGCATGGCCGCATCCGGTTCGCCGAGCCGCGCATGCGTTCCCGCGTGGCTCGCGACGCTGAGTACGTCCGTCAGGTCGGCACGCGCCGAGATACGCCGCCCCACGGCAACCGCCTTCGCGAGCGTTTCGCGGGCCTCGGCGGTCCGTCCCAAATTCACCTGCGCGAATGCGAGCGTTCCCAGCAACGCGTGTTCCTGCGGTCCGGCGAGCGAGCGCCCCCGCAGCGCGAGCACGATCGAGTCCGAGTAGATGCGCGACCGCTCGAGGTCGCCCAGTCGCAGGTACACGTCCGTCTTCA
>JBKJMP010000101.1:0-2724 GCA_046596395.1 Gemmatimonadaceae bacterium | reverse complement strand
CTCCGCACCGGCGGGCGTCATCTCGTGATCGAGGTAGTCCCAGAGGTGACAAACCACCTCGAGACACTCTGGGGAGAGTCCGAGGGCCTTGATCCGAGCCTCCGTGGTCGCGCTCATTCCGCGACCCCGGCAAAGCCGAGGTCCTGAGCGACGGTGAGCAGCTTCTCCTGAAGCAGGCGACGTCCGCGAAAGAGCCGCGAGCGCACTGTACCGATCGGAACACCCATGACCTGCGCGGCCGTTTCGTACGTCATGTCCTCGACATCCACGAGAATCACGGCCGAGCGAAACGGCTCGGCAAGGTCGTCGAGCGCTTCCTGCAGCGCAGGCGCGAGATCGAGCTTCGCATAGATGCTGTCGTATCCGCGCTCGCGCGCGGCGGCGTACACGGAGCCAGCGGCGACGGCATCCTGCTCGCCGTCCTCGAGGTCCACCGTGGGCCGCTGCCGCTCCCGCGAGCGCAGGAAGACGTTGCGGCAAATCGTGAACAGCCAGCGACGACACTCCGTGCCCGGGATGAACGTGTGCCATGATCGATAGGCACGGAGATACGTCTCCTGAACGATGTCGTCCGCGTCGGCGTCGTCGCGCGTGAGCGAGAGGGCGAAGCGGTACACGTCGTCGAGCCACGGGATGGCCTCGCGCTCGAACGCCACATCGCGCGAACCACTCGCGGGGCTCGGCGCCGGAGCCGAGTCGAGATCGAGACCTGTGGCGAGCGAAACATCCTGGGCGAGGGGCGTGTGTTCGGCGGTGAGCATCGATCTCTCTGTTTGGTTTACATATGAATGATACTGTTAATGTACCGAATTGGCAATGGCGACACGGCGCGACAGCGCTCGGTCCATTGCGGTGAGCAGCCGGTATGTTTAGGCCGATGAATGCCCGCCTCTACGCCGCCTTCGCCGCCGTTTACGTCGTGTGGGGCTCGACGTATCTCGCCATCCGGTTTGCCGTAGAGACGCTGCCTCCCCTGCTGATGGCGGGCGCGCGGTTCGTTCTTGCCGGCGGGATCCTTCTGCTCTGGACTCGGCTCAGGGACCGTAGAACCGGCGGACCGACCGCCACCGACTGGAAGACGGGGCTGGTCAGCGGGTTTCTTCTCCTCCTCTGCGGCAACGGTGGCGTGGTCTGGGCGGAACAGCGCGTCCCGTCGGGAATCGCAGCGCTGCTGGTCGCGGTCGTCCCGCTCTGGATGGTGCTGCTGGACTGGTGGCGACCTGGTGGACGCCGCCCCGCAACTCTCGTGTTCGTCGGGCTCGCCCTTGGTCTGGCGGGACTCGGCCTGCTCGTTGGGCGCGACGCGCTCGACAGTGCCCAGGTGAGCCTTTCCGGCGCGATCGTGCTCATGCTCGCGTCGTTGGCGTGGGCGGCAGGCTCGCTGTACACGAAGCACGCGCCCAAGGCGAGCTCGAGTCTCCACGGCGCGGGAGCGCAGATGGTTGCCGGCGGCCTGTGCCTCGCCGTCGCGGCGGTCATTGCGGGAGAGCCGTCGCGGATGGACCTCGCGAACGCGTCGTCCCGCTCGATCCTCGGGTTCCTCTACCTCGTCACTTTCGGGTCGCTCATCGGGTTCACGGCGTACTTCTACCTGCTGGAACACACGACGGCTGCAAAGGCCGCCACCTACGCGTACGTGAACCCGGTCGTCGCCGTGCTGCTCGGATGGGCGTTTGCCAACGAGCCGATCACCGCGCGCACGCTCGGCGCCGCCGCCGTCATCCTTGGCGGCGTGGCGATCATCACGACCGCGCGCGAGCGATCGCCGGCCTTGCCGGAGAAGGAACGGGCCGTCGCGTAAGGCGGATCAGTTCCGCCGGCCAGTCACCCAGCCGTCACGAATGCGCAGCTGTTCGGCCGAGGCGTTCGCAACCTCCTCGATGCGCCACGAGCCCTCGCGCACCAGCCTGAGTCCGAGCCGGGCGAGCATCGCGTCGTAGTCGAGATCCGCGGTGCCCCCGACGTACTGCTCGAACCACGCGCGCATGTTCTCCCCTGCGACGTCACTCGCCGCGCGCTCGACGTCGAGCTCCGTGTAGCCGTCGCCGTTCATGACCTGCCAGCCCGGAGGCGGCGCGATCGTGAGGGTGACGGGATCCTGCTTGCGATTCTCCACGTACATGAACAGCGCGGCGCCATTCCAGTTTGCGTGCGCGGTGTCGAGCACACTGAACGTGCCGGACAACGAGTTGGCAAAGACGCGGTACCTGAGTCGCACGCTGCGTGAGCCACCGGTGCGTACGACCCATCGCGATCCGTTCGTCTTGTCGTAGGCGAGGGTGCGCCCACCGGCGGTCGTGACCTTCAGGTCCTGAATGTTCTTCGCGAAGTCGAATCGCGCATACCGGCCCGTAGACCAGACGGGCAGCTGGAGCGGCAGCGTGGTGCCGCGCACGCCGTCGACGTCCATCTCGACCTCGAACAGGTGCGATGCGGGCACGGGCATCGCCACGCGGTAGGCGATGCGAAGCTGTGCGGGAATGGGAACGGACGCATGCGCCACCGGCGCGGCGATCACCAGGGCGAGCACCGTGAGACGCGCGAGTTTCATCATTTGGATGCGGGTAAGTGCAGATCCTTCGCTGCGCTCAGGATGACATGAGTGCGCTCAGGATGACATCGATCAGCGTCCGCTGAACGTCGGCAGGCGTTTTTCCATGAAGGCAGCCATTGCCTCGCCGACATCCTTCGTACCGAAGCACGTCTTGATCTGCGTGAGCTCGT
>JBKJMP010000447.1:0-10131 GCA_046596395.1 Gemmatimonadaceae bacterium | reverse complement strand
ACGACGAATTCCGACGTCGCCTTGTCCGACGGATGATCGATCATCGGGAGCCACTGCCGCGCGAGGTCCGGCCAGTTGAGCCCCATGAATACCCGCTCGCCCGCCTTGTTCTTGCCGATGAAAAGACCTTCCTTCGGCACGCCGCGATAGCGAATCACGAACGTCTGCTGCGCATTCGCCACGGTCGGACTCGGCAATGTCATCCGTAGCCGGTCGGCATCGTGTGCAAAGGCGATCGAGCGATCGCCTGACGACACCCCAACGACGACCATCCCCTTTCCAGCCGCGACCGAGGCCAGGTCGAGCCAGAAGCTCGACTGCCCAGGTGCCGCGAACCGGATGTCGACTGTCGCAACACCTTCGATCTGGTCGGTGCTGTCGTTGAGAGCGAGTTGGAACCGGTAATGAACGGCGTCGATCCCTGGCTGTCGCGTGTACGGATCGCCCGCGTACAACGCGCCGAGCAACAGGAGAGAAATCGGAAGGCTCATGACGCCATGTTACCCCGAACGACCAAGGGGCGCCACCGAAGTAGCGCCCCCGAAGCGGCGCCCCCTGTCAGGGCTTCGCCGCCCCCCGGGCGTCGGCGACGAATCTGGCAATGCGCCTCGTCACGAGCGGCGCGTCCTCCCTGCTGACGTGCGAGCCATCGCGACACGGCAACGTCGCGAGCTCCGCGTCGGTGTCGGAGTCGAAAAGGCGCACCCCCGGGATCGCTGCGACGCGATCCAGGTACGCGGCCTTTGGAAACATGTCGTACTCGATCTGCCGGCGGCCACCGCACGAGTGCAGGTGAACGATGTAGACTTCGCCTCCCCGCGCTCGGATCTGCCGAACGCTGCGCGTGAGCCGACCCATGATGCTGTCGAATCCTGCTCCCTTGAGTGGAGTACTGTTGCGGCGCACAAAGCCGAACCCGCTGGTGTCCATCGTCCCGGCCATCTTTCTGCCGGTGGGATCGGGGCGCATCGTGATCGGCTGAAAGCGGTCCGGTCGCAGGGTGTAGACCGGTGGCATCTTCAATTCACCGCTCCGGTACGTGTTCATGAAATGGTGCGGCAACAGTCCGCCACGGCGAAAGACCAACCGGCCAGCGATTCGCGTGCGGAGGTAAGCTTCCCACCGCTGGGCCGGGCTTTCCTCCATGCTGCGATAGGAGCGAAGGAAGTCATGCGCGCGTGCTTCGCCCCTGCTGCTGGCGTTGAACGTGTAATAGGGCAGCGGCTCCGCGATGACGGTGCCGCGAAAGGTGGGTTCGGCGGCGAGATCCTCGAGGACGGGAAGGGGACTCCCCCCGTTGAGCGCAAGCTGAATGGGGAGCTCGCCGCCCATTGCCTTCACCCACACCTCGGGCTGGAACGCCGCCTGAATACGTGAGCTGCCCGTAAGCACGGTCGATGTGGGCTCCAGCCGTCCACGCGCGAGGATCCACGCCTCCTCGTTTCCCTCGACGGTCGGCGTCCATCCCCGTATCCGCCAGAAACACTCCCAGCCACCGAGCAGCACGATGATGATGCCGAGCGTCAGGAGCCATGTGCGCGTCATGGGGGCGGACGGGACGCGCTCGGCGGCGCTCTCGATCGGTATCGTCACAGCGGCAAAGATACGCCTGCGAGCATGGCAAGCTAGTGGTAGATTGTGCTCCGCACTTTCGACCCGCACTGCATGATCTTCAATTCGCTCACGTTTTTCATCTTCTTCGTCATCGTCGTCGCAGTGTACTACCTGCTGCGATCATGGACGCACCGAAAGCTCTTTCTCCTGATAGCCAGCTACATCTTCTATGCGGCGTGGAATCCGCCGTTCGTCCTGCTGCTCATCGGTTCCACACTGATCGACTGGTATGTCGCGCGTCTCATGGGTGCCACTGCGCATCCCGCCCGCCGGCGCGCACTGTTGCTCGTCAGCCTCGTGTTCAACCTCGGCGTGCTGGCGTTCTTCAAGTACGGGGGATTTCTCCTCGAGAATTTCGTTCGGGTGCTAGGCACGCTAGGGGTTCACTACAATCCGCCTGAGTGGGGCATCGTGCTCCCCATCGGAATCTCGTTCTACACATTCCTCACGCTCTCGTACACGATCGACGTATACGAAAGGAAGATCGAGCCGAACGTCTCCCTGCTGGACTACGCCTTCTTCATCACGTTCTTCCCACACCTCGTCGCGGGCCCGATCATTCGCGCGGCCGATTTTCTCCCTCAGTGCCGAGCCCCGCGCCTTGCATCCAGCCGGGAGTTCAGCTGGGGACTCACGCTGATGGCCCTGGGGCTGTTCGAGAAGGTGGTGCTCGCCGACGCGATCATCGCGCCAGTGGCTGACCGAGTTTACGCCGCAGTGAACGACGCAGGATTTCTGGATGCCTGGGTCGGCACGCTCGCCTTCTCCGCGCAGATCTTCTTCGATTTCGCCGGCTATTCCACCTGCGCCATCGGCGCGGCGCTTTGCCTTGGCTTCGTGCTGAAGGACAACTTCCGCTATCCGTACGCGGCCGTTGGATTCTCCGATTTCTGGCAGCGCTGGCACATCTCGCTCTCCACCTGGCTGCGCGACTATCTCTACATCCCACTCGGCGGCAATCGCGGCGGAGTGTGGATGACCAATCGGAACCTGCTGCTCACCATGCTCATCGGCGGCCTGTGGCACGGAGCAGCCTGGCGCTTCGTCGCATGGGGTGGACTGCACGGGACGTATCTCATCCTGGAGCGCATCGCGACGCCGGTCTTCAGGGATGTGGCGTGGCTGCGCACGCGGCTCGCGCAGTTCGCAATGGGGATCGCGACCTTCCTCCTCGTCTGCCTGACGTGGACCTTCTTTCGGGCGAGGGATTTCTCCGATGCCACGCGCATGCTGCGAACGATGCTGGTCGGTGCGCCGGATCGCCTCTCGCTGGGCGTCGGCCCGGTGATCACCGTGGCGGCGATGACGACCCTTCTCCTCGGCACGCACTGGTGGATGCGCGACAGTAATCTGGCCGACCGGTGGCAGGCAGTTCCGTGGTGGGGGAGGGCGGTAGCGCTGGCGACGATCATCATCAGTATCGCGCTCGTGCCGGGCGACGACCGCGCATTCATTTACTTCCAGTTCTGACGACAAAGGGGCGCCACCGAAGTGGCGCCCCCTGTTCCCTGTTCCCTGTCTCCTGTGCCCTGCGGTTACGGGTCTCTCGGCTTTGCTGTCCGCGTCGCCGGAGCACTCTCCGTTGCGGGCCGGCTCGGGCTCGCCGACGTCGAGCTCCCTGACGTCGAGCTGCCCGACGACGACGATGACGGCGAAGGATTCGACGACCGATCGCTTCCCGAGCGCGTAGAGCTGGGGCTCGGGTCGTTCGACGAGTAGCCGCGCCCCTTCACCATTTGACCGCGGCCACCGCTGCTCTCGCCCTGCACCACAATGATCGGCGGGCCGCCGTAGTAGCCACCGTAATTGTTGCCATAGTAGCCGCGGCCATAGCCGTATCCGTAACCCATGTCGTAGCGCGAGTAGCCGTAGGACCATGGATAGCTATATGGATCCATGTACACAGGGATCCGGCGGCCGCGGTTCATCGACACCGCTTCCTCATCGGCATCACGCGTGTTGCGCGCAACCGTGAACGCGCCGGGATTGGAAACCGCGATCATCGCGTCCGTCACCTTCGCGGGCACGCCGGCATCAGCCAGCGCCAGCAGTTCGCGCGCATTCAACGAGAATGCCTGCCCCTGCTCGAGCAACCACGCCTCCACGACCGCCGAGTCGGCAACCTGCGTCGCTTCGACCACTGCCGCTGTGCCGAACGTGGCACCGGCACCGAGCCGCGCGTTCTGCGCCGCCATCACGACGTTCCGCAGGCTGCTCGCCATCTCGGCCGGCAATGCGGACGGAATGCCGACTTCGCGATACCGCGCCGTGCGGACGTTGCCCGCGCCGCCAGACGTGACGCCACGGACGTCGAGCCACTCACCCTCACGCGTCATCGAGAGGATCGACGTCGTCGCGCTCGTCATTCCCTCACACGCCATGGTGGACTTGAGGAAGACTCGGCGCTCGTCACGCGACCACTGGCCGCTCTTGGTGCCCGAGCATCCGGTAGCAGCGAGTGGCGACGCCGCCCCCGACGCATCGATGCGATCCGTCGACGCCACCTTCCCCTCCGCCAACGTCACCACATCCACGGCGTCGTTGCTCGACGTGGGCACGATGCAGACGACCGGTGCGGCGAATTGCGCCGAGCCGTACGAGGCCCCGGCGGGCGCGGCGGTCCAGCAGCCGAGCCAGCCCTGCCATCGGGCCCGTGCGGATTGTGCGTCGCTCGAGGGAACGACGAGTGCGGCGAGGGCGAGCGCGAGCGTCGCGGCCTTGACTGTCTTGTACATGCCAATGTTCCTCATGAGAGGGCCTACATCCGGTACGTGAGGCCAAGCGTCAACGACACGCCTGACAAATCGATCCTTTCGAAGCCGCGGAAATCCCGCCCGACCTCTCCTTTCGCCCACAGGTAACGCGCATCGCCCCTGAGCGCGACACTCGGCGAGAGACTCATGTCCACTCCCGCCATTCCCTGCACCGTTGGTGCCCATGCGGACGACTCGAGATTGTCCGCGAATACGTCGTTCGTATCGAAGTCGATGAAGTCGCCATTCTGGCGGAAGCGGTACCAGGTCACGCCGCCCCCAGCGCCTACCCACGGTACGATGTGCGAGGGAATCCACGCAAGCCGACCGACGGACCGCCCGGTTTCGGTGAGGTAGAGGCGGAGGTTGCCGGTGAGCGGAACGCGCGTGAACTGCGTCGTCTGCTCGATGGGTAAGTCGTTGTTGTCAACGAACCTGCGGAACTCCGACTTGGAGCTGGAGTGCATCACCCCCACATCGAACGACAGCTCGACCTGGTCGGTGAGTGCGAAACCCATATCGGCGCCGGCCGAGAGACCGCCGAAGTCGCTCTTGTTCAGGGTGAGGTCCGTGACGACCTGCTCGAAGATGTCGCTCGACGCCATCGCCTGGGCGTACCCACCGCGAATGGTGATGCGGGCGGTCGGCTCGCGGAACAGGTATCCGTCGCCGGTTCGTTGCGCTTCCGCGGTCGCGAAGGCGACCAGGGAAAGCGCTGCGAGTGCGGCGACACGTACACGAATGCTCATGGTAGCTCTACCCATTTTGAGGGTGTGCGTTCCGTCACGAAGCTCTGTCTTCAAATTAGTATACATATCGCGGAGGAGCCGTCAAGGGGAGGCCGAAAGCGTTGTCATCCCGGGCCCTGCGGCTACGCTCCGGGTAAACCCCATTGGGGGATCGGCACCGAGCCCGCCGGCGGACCAGCCCTTGTAATGAAGAACTCCGCTCCGTCCGAATGCGTTGGAAACGCGGCCAGATATGCAGCACGCCAGGACGCGAGCAACGCCTCGGCGCGCGTCGCCGGCACCAGTGACCATACACTCCCACCAAAGCCAGCACCAAACGCCGAGGCCGGCAACCCAGCCTCTCGCATCCACTGCGCCAGCCAACGCGTCTCCGGCACCTGATTGCCGAGCAGGATGTCCGCGCCATCCATCGATCGCGCGACGAGGTCGGCGAGTCTCTCCATGTTGCCCATCTCGAGCGCCTGTCGTGCCGCCGGAATGATCACCTCGGCCTCAGCGGCATACTGCGCAACTCGGTCGCGCAATGCGCCTGGCGTGAACTCGCCTCCAGCCGACGCAAGCGCAACGTCCAACTTCGCCGCAGCATCGACACTCGAGCGCAGCGCATCACCGAGCGTGGCATCCTCGCGCCCCGTGTGCTGGCGCCACGCGTGAACGGCAGCGATCGCCTTCCGCGAAACCGCGTTGTACTTCTCCTGCGCGCTTGCGCCCTTTTCGGCCAGCACGCCGCTCGCGGCAATGACGAACACAGAATCGCGGGGCAGCGCGACGCGACCCTCGGCGCGCAGGGGACAGAACGCGAACTGCACGAGGGCACCCTCCTCGCTGAGCAGGATCGCCGCCTGGTCTTGGCTGCCGCTCAGCGTCCCTACGCCAGCATCGCCGAGCAGGCGGCCGAAATCGCGGCCATTCTCCATGGCGCCGAGGTACTCGGCGAGCGCGGTGCGTGAGCCGATCGCGCGCTGGTAGTCGTCGCGCGCGGGGAGATCGTTCACCGCCTCGAGCGCCAGGTAGATCGCGATCACCAGCGCGCTCGAGCTGCTCATCCCGGCGGCCATGGGGAGATCGCTCGCAAATGCGAGGTCTGCGCCGCGCCGCGCACCCGGAAAATTCCGCGCGATGCGGCGTGCGACGACCGCGGGGTAGGTGCTCCAGTGTCCGGCATTCGGGACGAGATCTGGATCGAGCGACAGCTCCACCGTCTCGACGCGAAGCGCGTCGTGCACACGGACAATCGAGTCGCTGCGCGGACGAGCGACGATGGCGATGCCGCGATCCACGGCGCACACGAGACTGCGTCCGCCGGCGTAATCCGTGTGCTTTCCGAGGAACTCGATGCGGCCCGGCACGTGGAAGGCCAGCTGTTGTCGGATGACAACGGGGCGGTCGTCCAATGCGCGAAGGCTGTCTGCTGCGCGCGAGATGAGCTGGTCGTTCACGAACTGCTGCGCATTGCGTCGAGGGCGTGAGCTACGCGGGGAATGTCGGATTGGTGCGAGAGGTCGAGCACGGTGGCATCGACGGGGAGTGTCCGGATGCGCATGCCCATGGCGGTGATCGCGTGTTGCACCGCTACGGGCAACTCGAGCTCACCGCGTGGCGACATCGGCACCGCGCGGCACGCGTCGAAGATCGCGCTCGTGAACGACCAGCAGTTCATGCTGATGCGTGCATCCGGGTGCGCGCGGAGGGTGGCGTCGTCGGGTTTTTCGATGATGCGGCGGAGCGTGCCGTCGGCATCGACGTCGAGCAGCGCGTACCGCGCGATTCGCTCGGCCGCGATGTGTCCGTCGCGGAGAAGACCTTCGCGGCTGAAGGCTGGCAGGGCGGGGGCGGGGCTGCGGCTCAACTCGGCGAGTACGCTCACCGGGTAGTAGTTGTCCGAGTTCATCACGAGGAACGGACCCCCCGCCGCGAACGACTCGGCGGCGAGGATGGCGTCGGCCGTGCCAATGGCGCGTTCCTGGATCGCGAACGATACGCGGCCGGTGTAGGCGTCGCGCATCTCGGTGTGCTCGGGTCCGATGACGAGGCAGACGTGGGTGATTCCGGCGGCGGCGAGCGCATCCAACAGGTAGTCGAGAAAGGGGCGTCCGCCAGCGAGCGGAATCATCGCCTTCACGCCGCGCGATGCCACGGCTGACTGCGCTGGGGTCAGAGTCGAATTTGGGGTCAGAGGCGAGTCGTCTCCCGCGCGTGCGCGCATGCGGGTGCCGAGCCCGCGGGCGAGGAGCACTGCCTTGGTTGTCGTCACCGTCGCACGCGCGCCAACTCGGCCTCGGTCCACGGGCGCCGGCGACCTACCGTCGAGCCCCGCGTTTCCACGACCAGCGCGGGCTCGATCGGCGCTGCCGAGTTTCCCCAGGAACGCCGAATGTACGTGAGCACCCCTGCGAGCTCCTCTGGAGTCAGCCGCGCGCCGACCGCTGGCATCAGCCGCTCGCCTTCCTTGCCGTGCAGCACGATGCGGATGAGCGCGTCGGGGGAGCCGAGGACCCACTTCGATCCGGCGAGTGGCTTTCCGAGGCTGGTCACTCCGACCCCATTCACGTGATGACACGACGCGCAGCTCACCACGAACTGGGTCTGTCCAGCCTCGGATAATTTGTGCTCGGCGGCAGTGAGTGCGCGCGGCACTGGCCTCGTGGCGCGCCTGCCGGGCCAACTCAACACCTCGGCCACGAGAATGGCGCGAGCGCGCACGGCGGTGTCGCGGCTTGCCATCGCGGAGACGAGCGCTGTCGGCACGCCAGGAAGCATCGTGACCGAGGCCGACGGTGCAGTCGGTGCTCGAATCCCCTCGAGGATCGCGAGACGCTGCCATCGTGGGCGGACTGGTGGCCCGGTGAGTACCAGCAGGCGCTGCACGGCCGCTCCATCGCGAGATCTGATGATGGCACGCGACAGGGAGCGGATGACGGGACCGTGCTGTGCCTCGCGAGCCGGTCCCGAGAGGAGGCGCTCGAGGAAGTCGATCTCGGCGCCCGCGAGCGCACCGGCAACGAGGTCGGCCACGATCGGGTCCTTGCCGTCTGCGTCGATCACGCCTGCCAGCGCGCTGGCGCGCGGCTCGCGAGCCAGCGCGCCCAAGGATGCGGCGCGCTGCCGGCGAACAACGGCCGACGAGTCGCGCGCCATCGACATCGTCACGTTGGGCTCCGCAATGCGAAGGGCGGCGGCACGAATGGCAGGCGCCCGGTCACGCGCGGCACTCGCCAGAACGTCGTCCTCAACCTGGCCGATCCCATCGAGCGTCCACAGCGCGTGCAGGCGTGCGCGGTCATCCTCATGCGTGCGGGCCATTGTCCGCAGCGCACCGGCCACGGACGTGTCTCCTCGCTCCACGAGCAGGCGCTGCGCCGTCATCCGCCACCAGCCGTTCGGATGCGCGAGAATTGGGACCAGCTCGGCGGACGGCTTCGACGACAACCGCGGCCGCTCGCCGCGCACGGTCGAGGAGTGCACCACTCGCCAGATTCGTCCGTGCCCAATCCCCTCGGCCAGCCCGCGCTCGATGATCTTCTGCTCGAGATAGCCTGTAATGAAGGCGCGGTGCTGGACGATGCCGCGATACATGTCCACGACGTACAGCGTTCCGTCGGGAGCGTTCGCGAGATTGACGGGACGAAAGCGTTCGTCGGCGCCGGTGATGAACTCGGCGCGATCGTACGCGGTCCGTGCGGTCACGCTGCCGTCGGCACCTTCGCGCACGATGAAGCGGCCAACCATGTTGCCCGCCGATTCGGTCACGAAGACGTTGTTGCGGAGCTCAGATGGCAGCCGGTCGCCGACGTACGCCGTGGGACTACCCGCCGACGTGTAATGCGCGAGCGTGCTGTCGGCGCGCAGGGTCCCGGCGCGATAGCCGCGATTGACGGCGGGCGTCTTGTGCGCGGGCCACACGGCGACGTTGGGCGTGAGCCGCTCGTACACCCCACGCGGATTGGGGAGGTTCGGATTGCGGACCGCGTAGTGCGACGAGATGATGTCGGCACGAAGTGGATCCTCGTTGCTGTTCCTATAGATGCGGCCGTACTCGTCGGACGACACGCCCCACTGGCCCACGGTCGCAGCCGGCCGGTGAATGAGCTTCCCGCCGGGCGCAACGCGAAATTGTCCGCCGTAATTCGCGTTGTGGATCCAGTTGTCAATCCCCCAGTGCAGCCCGTTCGCGCTGTGTTCTGGATTTCCGTTCGGATCGCCGTAGTCATTGCGCACGAGCTCTCGCGTGTCGGCCTGGAGGTCGCCGGTGGTGTCGCGCACGAGCCAGAGATTCGGCGGCGCGCCTACGAGCACGCCGCGCTCGAGGACCTTCACTGCGCGCGGGAGCACGAGGCTGTCCATGAAGACCGTCGAGCGGTCCATGCGTCCATCGTCGTCGGTGTCCTCGACGACGACGATGCGGCCAATCGGACGATCCTCACCGGTACCCTGCATGTTGGGCATGTAGGCGCGCATCTCGACCACGTACATGCGGCCGTCGGCGTCAAAGTCGACGGCAACCGGGTCCTGCACGAGCGGCTCGGCGGCCACGAGCTCCATGCGGTATCCGTCGGCGAGACGGAACCGCGCCTGCTCGCCCTCGGGCGAACGTATGGGGGCGATGGTGTCGGCGTGCACGCTCGCGGCCCCGAGCGCGCGTACGGGCGCGCCGTGGCCGAGCGCGCCGAGCAGAATCATCGAGGCCACGAGCGGTGCTACGGAGCGAGACGTCAGCGTCACGGCTACCGAACTCCGGCGTCGCGCAGGTAACCGCCCGCGACGCGCGCATAGTGCACGATCGCCACCTCGGGCGCCTCGATCATGGGATGCCAGCGCTTCTCCCATTCGAAGCTGTACGAGCCAGTGTACCCGGTGCGCGCGAGCGCCTCGACCTGGCGTTGCACCGGAACTTCACCCGTGCCCGTGAGCACGTAGCGCCGGTCCGCGCCGGCGGCGACCGAGTCCTTGAGGTGCGTATGCCGGATGTACTTGCCGAGCTCGCGCACGGTGGTCTCGGGGGATTCCTTGCCGAG
>JBKJMP010000056.1:0-12819 GCA_046596395.1 Gemmatimonadaceae bacterium | reverse complement strand
CAACGCCGTCGTGGGTACCCACATCCCGAGCGGGTAACCGAGGAGCGCGCCGACCACGAGGCCACCGGCGATCCACCGGTAGTCGATGATGTCGTGGTTGATCAGGGTGCCGCAGATGGCCACCAGCATGCCAATCGCGGCCATCTGCATGCCGCGCCGTGCACGATCGGGATGCGTCAGCCCGCGCAACCCGAGGATGAAGAGGACGGATGCCGCGAGGTAGCTGAGCTGCGTGATGGTGTCGCGCATCTACTTCTGCTGCGCCGCGGGCTTCTTGCCGTCCCGCTTGAACATCTTCAGCATGCGGTCCGTGATCAGGAAGCCGCCGACGACGTTCGTCGTCGCGCAGACCACGGCAATGAAGCCGAGGATCGTCGCGACCGTCCCGTGTCGTCCCCCCGCGGCGACAATCGAGCCCACGAGCGAGATGCCGGAGATGGCGTTCGTCGCCGACATGAGCGGCGTGTGCAACAGCGGCGGCACCTTCGAGATCACCATGAATCCGACGAAGCCGGCGAGCACGAAGATGTACAGCTCGAGGATGAACATTGCAGCTCGCTTTAGGTGGGGCTCGTGACGGGCGCGCCGTCGCGAACGACTGTCATGGGTCCCGTGATGTCATCCGCGGCATCGACGACGAGTGCGCCGTCTTTTGCCGACAGGTGCGTGACGAGTGCAAGCACGTTCTTGCTGAACATCTGGCTAGCGTGGAACGGGACACTCGCCGGTACGTTCACCGGCCCGATAATCGATACGGTCCCTGCGTGCACCGTCTCTCCCGCCCGCGTGAGCTCGCAGTTCCCGCCGGATTCCGCGGCGAGGTCCACGATCACCGCGCCGGCCCGCATGTGCTGCACCATCTCCGCAGTGATGAGCCGCGGCGCATCGCGTCCGGGGATCTGCGCCGTCGTGACGACGAGATCCATCTCACGCAGGTGTGCGGCGAGTGCCTCGCGGGTGCGCGTCGCCTCGTCGGCGCTCTGCGCCTTCGCGTACCCCCCCGCTGTCTCCGACGTCGCCGCCACCAGCTCTGCCGCGACGAAGGTCGCGCCGAGCGAGAGCACCTGCTCCTTCGCCGCGGGGCGGACGTCGAACGCCGATACCACGCCACCGAGCCGGCGCGCCGTGGCGATGGCCTGAAGCCCCGCCACGCCGGCGCCGATCACGAACACCTTGGCCGGCGACACCGTGCCGGCCGCGGTGGTGAGCATCGGCAGGAACTTGGGAAGCGCGGCCGCACCGATGAGCACAGCCTTGTAGCCGGCGACGGTGCTCTGGGAGGACAGCACGTCCATCGACTGCGCCCGCGTGATGCGCGGCACGAGCTCGAGCGCGAGCGCCACGATGCCACGTGCCGCGAGCTGGTCGAGCAACGCGCGATTGCGCGCGGGGTTCATCAGCGCGAGCAGCGCGATCCCTTCCGGCATCGCCGCAGCTTCGCCCGCCGATGGCGCCTGGACTCGGCACACGAGCGCGACGCCCTCGTACAGTGAGGCTGCGTCAACGACGGTCGCCCCCGCGTCGGCGTAGGCCGAATCGGGAAAGCCGGCGCGTTCCCCCGCGCCGGCCTGTATTCGGACTTCATGAGCGCCCTTCACCAGGCGCGCGACACTGTCGGGTGTCAGGGCAACCCGGAATTCACCGGGCACGGATTCGAGTGGGACCGCGAGTCGCATGGGACGAAAGTTGGGGTCGTTCGCGCCTCGCGCTAGGGGGAAACTCCCGGCTTGTACGCTACAATCGCGCGATCACGCGATCGATCTGACCCGCGTGGCGGTTCACGTGAACCGCCCGCACGGTGAAGACGTCGCCGAGGTTCATCGTCGGAAACCACGTCGGCATCGCCGGCGATCCAACGCGAACCGCGCGCCAGTCGAGTGAGGCGCAATCCTCCATCATCGCGAGGGCGGCGTGCTCGCGCTGCACGAATGCCTCAATGACGCCGTTCCGCGGCGTCGGACCAGGCTGGAACGTCTTCGGCGCGGGCAACTTGCCGGACTTTGCGAGGAACTTCGCCAGCCATCCGCCGACGAGCGTCGGCGTCCACTCGCGCGCCGGCGCAGCGGCGTCCGTTCGTGCCCCTCCCAGCCCCGACGTCATCGCGGGCGCGTACGCATCGTCAGTCACGCACAGGTGCTCCAGCACGACCCCGACGCTCCATGCATTCGGCTCTGGCCGCTGCATCAGCCGTGCAGGATCCAGTGGCTTCACGGCCTTCATGATGCGCTCGTGCGTGGCGAGGTGCCGCGCGCGGAGATCCTCGAGGAGTTGCCGTTGTGTGGTGGCCATGATGCAACGCGTCCAATGGTTGGGGGTAGACAAAAGGCTGACATCGAAACTATGGCGGCTCCAACCAGCCATCCACCAGATTGCGACATCAAGACACGGGGGATGAGCCCCCGCCTCACCTCGGAGATCTGCATGTCGTCTGTTCGACTTGCGGGCGCGCTCGCGCTCGCTGCCATACTCGCCTCCACCTCGCACGCCTGCGCGCAGGTCGCCTCGGAGTCGCGGATCCGGGTGTCCAAGGACGGCGCCGCGCCCGCGAAGGCGCTGCCGCTCAAGTACACCGGCAAGCCCACCACCGACGAGATCACCGCCGCCGATCTCATGACGCGGCTCTACGTCTTCGCCGACGATTCGCTCATGGGTCGCGAAGTCGGCACACGCTACAACGACATGGGCACGGCCTACATCGAGCGCGAAGTGCGCCGACTCGGCCTCGTCCCGGGTGGCGACAACGGCGGGTACTTCCAGAATCTCCCGCTCTACTCGTACATCACGGACCACGCGTCCTCCATCACGGTCGGCGACCAGGCACTCGTCCTCGGCACCGACTTCCTGCCGTACCCGCTCGACGAAATGCACTTCGCGCTCGATGGCGCGAACGTGGTGTTCGGCGGCACGGTGCAGGACTCCAGCTCGTGGATCTCGGCTGCCGCGGCGGCGGGCAAGGCCGTCGTGTTGCACATGACGACGGGCGTCGTGCCCGCGAACAACCCGGCGCTGCGCGCGCGGATCAGCGGTGCGGCTGCGATCTTCCTCGTCTCGCTCGACAGGCTTCCCGCGCCGAGCGTTCAGCAACTCCTCGCAAAGCTCCCGTCACAATTCAAGAGCCCATCGGCCGCTGGTGGGCCGCCGAAGCAGGTCTTCCTCTCGAAGCGCGCCGCGACATTGATGTTCGGCCCCCTCGACAGCGCGAAGGCCGGTGCGATGAGCAAGCCGCTGTCCGGCACGATCATCGTGCAGAGGGAGCAGGCGCCCGGCCGCAACGTCATCGCGATCCTTCCCGGATCCGATCCTGCGCTCAAGGGACAGTATATCGCCATCGGCGCGCACAACGATCACGTGGGCTTCAACAACCGCCCGGTCGATCACGATTCGATGAAGGTGTTCAATACCATCGCGCGTCCGCAGGGTGCCGATAGCCCGAACCCGCCGGCGTTGACCGCCGAGCAGTCCGCAACGTTTCGCGCGGCGCTCGACAGCCTTCGCATGCTGAATCCGGCCCGGCAGGACTCGATCTTCAACGGCGCGGATGACGACGGCAGCGGCTCGATGACCGTGCTCGAGATCGCGGAAGCACTTGCGAAGGCGCGCGTGAAGCCGAAGCGGTCGATCATCTTCGTCTGGCACGCGGGCGAGGAGAAAGGCCTGTGGGGTGCGTCGTTCTTCACCGATCGTCCGACCATTCCTCGCGATTCGATCGTCGCGCAACTCAACATGGACATGGTGGGCCGAGGCGCGGCGACGGACGCCACGGGCGAGTCCAAGACGGGTGCGCTGCTGCGCGGCGGGCCGGGCTACCTCCAGCTCGTCGGCTCCCGCCGGCTCTCCACCGAGCTCGGCGATCTGATGGAGTCGGTGAATGCGAAGGGCAAGTTCCAGCTCAACTTCGATTACGGCATGGACGCGAACGGCCATCCGCAGAACATCTACTGCCGCAGCGATCACTACGAGTATGCGAAGTTCGGCATCCCCGTGGTGTTCATGACGACCGGCGGTCATGCGGACTACCACCAGGTGACCGACGAGGCGCAGTACATCGACTATCCGCACATGGCGCAGATCGCGAAGTATGTGCGCGCCGTGGCGACGGAGATCGCGAACCTCGATCACCGCATCGTGGTGGACAAGCCGAAGCCGGGTCCGAAGGGACGCTGCGTGCAGTAACTGATGGATGGGAGGACGAGAGGACGAGAGGGACTGCGGCGTGCAAGCTGAGCAGTTCCCTGCGGTCCTCTCGTCCTCTCGTCCTCTCGTCCTATATTGTGTGCATGAAGTTCATCATCTCCCTAACAGCCCTCAGCCTCCTCACGGGCTGCAGCATGTTGAACCGCGGCGGCTCGTCCGAGCCCAGCGGACCAACGGCCGCGGCGCCTGCGAGCTTCGTGCGCACGACGGCGGAAGCGCAGGTCACGCGCACGGTCGATGTCCGCGACGGGCTTACGCATGCGCAAGCCATGCGGCTCCTCACGGATGTGCTGTCGGCGCGGTATACCGTCGACGTCAGCGATTCACGAGCGGGCTTCGTGATGACCGCTTGGCAGGCGAGCGTCCGCGACGGCGTGCCCGATCTGCGCTATCGCACGCGCGTGACGGCGCGATTCGCCGAAGACTGGAAGCGCCTGCAGCTCCGTCACGAGGCGAACTGGCAGCGCGGTGAGGAGTGGGAAGTCGGCTTCGACCGGCCGCAGCTCGACAGCGTAGCGATGGACCTGCGCCTCAAGCTGGGACGCCGGCCTTAAGGCTCAGCGAACTGTCACCAGCTGCCACGCCGATCCTTGGCGCACCAGCTTCGCATGGCGATTCATTGGAAAGTTCGACGTGCCCTGCGCGTTCTTCAGGACGACCTTGAGCTGAAGCCTGAAGTCCACATCCGCTGAATCGCCAACCACGCTCGTCGCGCCGTAAGTCACTGACGCGGAAATTTGCTCGGCGCGTGCGAAGACGTTTTGCTCCCAGCTGGCGATCTGCGCAGGTGTCATCGCGGGATCTACCGCTCTGAGCGACTCGATGCTCCCGCTCTCGATTGCCTGCACATACCGCACGAGGGGCGCGCGCACTGCTGCACTTTCCCGCCGCCGCACGTTCGCGATGCTGTCGGCCGTCGCCTTCGCCGCACGCCTGGCTTGGGCGGCGGTATCCGTCATCGACACTGCTCCCACGACCGGCGTTCCGGGCGCATCGAGCGGTGCTCCCCCAGGCAGGGTGTCGATCGGCACAATCGCGATCTCTGCTCCCCTGATGCTATCCTGAACGCTCGCGAACCGCTCGGCCTCTATCGCATCCGGCCGATTGCTCACGTACACCCCCCCCGCGATCACCGCGGCCACCACCACAACGCCGCCCGCGATCTTCGCCACCTTCCGAATGGGCTTGTCGGCCGGCACGACGATCACCTCCGTCGTCGCACGCGTCGCCTGGATGAACGCGACCGTTGGTGCGCTGCGCGGAGTGGGCCTCTCGTCGCCGCCCTTCCCCTGCGTCATGCCGGTGCGGCGATGCGTGCCCGCGAGCGCATCCCGCACCTCGGCCGCCGATCCATAGCGCTCCTTCGGCGAGCGCGTGAGGAGCCGAGCCACGATACGCGCCACCGTTTCCGGAATGCCCGGGTCGAGCGAGCGCACGGGCGCCGCGTCCTCCGACAGCCGGCGCTTGATCATCTGCTCGCGCGTGGCGGCCTGAAGCGGCGGCGCCGCCGTGAGCATCAGGTGCAGGATGCACCCCAGCGCATACAGGTCGCTGCGCGCATCGACCGGATCGCCGAGCAACTGCTCGGGGCTCATGAACTCTGGCGTCCCAATCACCTGACCCGTGCGCGTCAACCCTTCCGCCGCGCCCTCCTGGATGGCCTTCGCGATGCCGAAGTCCACGACCTTCGCGACCTCGCGCCCCGCGCGCGTGCGCATCACGAGGATGTTGTCGGGCTTGAGGTCGCGGTGCACGATGCCCAGCTCATGCGCGGCGCCCAACCCATCCGCGATCTGGCTAGCGAGGTTCAGTGCCCGCTCGAGCGACAACGGTGCCTCGCGCGTGAGCAACCGGGAGAGCGGCTCTCCGTCCACGTACTCCATCACGAGGTAGACCAAACCCTCGCTCTCGCCGTAGTCGAACACCGCGGCCACGTTCGGATGGATGATGCGCGCGGCATTCGACGCCTCCCGCGCAAATCGCGACGCCGACTCGGCGTCATTCACCAGCGCAGGGCTCATCACCTTGATGGCGCATTGCCGGTTCATCTTCACGTGCTCGCCGAGGTACACGCGACCCATCCCGCCCTCACCGATCCGCTTGAGGATATGGTAGCGGTCTGCCAGCACCCGGTCGATGAGCGAATCCGTGCCCTTGGGCCTGAGGGCGGTCCCGTCGCTCGGGCAAAAGCGCGCGGCCGTCTCGTACTCGTTCCCGCACAGCGGGCAGACCTTGAGCACCGCCACCGACTCGGCCTCGGCCGGCGCGGGCTGCGCGGCGAGCAAGCCAGACCCCAGGCCACTCTCGGCAAGCGCCCGCGCCTCGGCATCGCGCATGGCCCGCTCGGCATCGGAGATGCCGGGCGGCGGCGAAACGACTTTCGGGGATTCAGGCGAGTCGGCGGACATTACCGTAGAGTACGACCCCGACCCCTCGAGCCGTAAGTGCTCTGCCGCGCGTCAGATGGGCGAGCGAGCAACCACCACGTCGCGCGAGAGCGTGAGCCGTAGTGGGGTGCCCTGTGGCAGACAGGCGTCGCTCTCCTGCGTGCGCCTGGCCGCCGCCGTTCCCGCTGCGGCGCCGGCGGCAGCGCCGATCACGGTCGCCTTCGTGCTCTTGCCGAGGATGCGTCCGAGCACCGCACCGGCGACCGCACCGCCGATGACCTTCTGCCTGTCGTTGCCCGACGAGGTCTGAACGCCCTCGAGCTGTCCCAGCGTCGCGACGTCGCCGCTCACGGGGCGCGCCTCGCCGTCCACGTCGATGGCGCGCACGCGAAACTCGATGCGGCTCGCTGAGGCGGGGTCGGCGCGTTCTATGGAGGCGACTTCGAGAACCACAGTAGAGCCGGCGGGAATCATCGCACCGTTGCTGCCCATCGTCGCACTCGACGTGGTTGCGCTGAACTTGTCCCCGGGCATGAGGTTGGCCGTGCACACGCGGCCGTTCGTCGTCATCCCCACGCGCGTTCCGGCGCCGATGATGCCGGGTGCCGGCGCAGAGCGGACAGGCGCCGGTGTCGGAGCTTCCAGAACCGGTGCGGGAGCCGTCGTGGGGTCTGGACTACGCACCACCGGTGCGCGCGGGGCATTGCGGCGGGGCGTGGGGCGGGGGGTTGGAGCGGTGGCGCGTGGCGGCTCGCGTCGCGTGGTCGGCGCGGCCTTCGCGGGGCTCGCGGGAGCGGGCGCCTCGAGGGGGGCGTCGTTGAATTCCGGCTGCGCTATTCCCGGCCGCTGCGCCATCGCCAGATCCTGTACGAGCGACGAATCCGCCGGTTCTGGCGCCTTGTCCGCGCATGCCGAGGCCAGCGCGGCGGCAAGCGCAATGCTGGCGGCGAATCGGAGGGGGCGGGCGGATGGGTGCACTGTATTCTCCTGCGGAAGGTCCCGCCTGTGATACCCGTACCAGCGCGCGAGGTTCTGGCTAACCGGCGAGTGCGGTCCGCGCCGTCGTCAACGCGCCGGGAAACAGCTCCGTCTGCGGGATGTCCGGCTCCAGCCGGCGACGCACGCGCGCGGCGATCTCCTCGATCCCCGCCGGATCCGCGACGAGGTCATAGTCGCGAACGTCGAGGCTCAGCATCGTGCACCCGCGAAAGTTCGTCGCCCACCGCTCGTACCGCGCGTGCAGCGCAGCCCAGTAGCGCTCCTCCGTGTCCCTCTCCTTCGGACGTCCGCGCGCCTTGATGCGTTCGACAATGGTGTCGAGCGGTGCATGCAGGTAGACCAGCAGCCGCGGTGGCCGCGCCGCGGGCGAGTGCAGCAGCTCGGCGTAGAGCCGGCGGTACAACTCCCAGTCGGCCGGCGACATCAGTCCTTCCTCGAAATGACCGCGCGCGAAAATCTCGGCGTCCTCGTACCAGGTGCGGTCGAGCACCCAGCTGCCGCCAGCACCGCGCATGCGGCGCATGCTCTCGAACCGCGTCGCGAGAAAGTGCAGCTGGAGCTGCAGCGCGTGGGCACGCATGGAATCGCCGCCGGCATAGAACTTCTCGAGCCACGGGTTGTCGTCGTCGACGCTTTCGAGCGCGTGCTGGAGGCCAAAGCGCGCTGCCAGGGCGCGCGTCAGCGTGCTCTTGCCCGAGCCGACCATGCCCGCAATACCGATCAACATCACGAAAGATACCGTTACCGGTGACCGGTAACCAACCGGTTCTCGGTTCTTTCGTGGACGCGCTCGAGATCGGGCCGAATCGATCCAGGTCTTGGGTGAGCCGGTTGAAAGTGGTTGGTTTCGGGTCACTGACGTCAACGTCAAACGTTAGTTAGCCCGGAACCACCAACCAGAAACCGGCTCACCCAGAACCTGGATCGATCGCGGGTGATAGAGGGCTGTCCACGAAAAGACCGGTTCACCGGGCGGTCACCGGTGACCGGTAACCTGCGGTTGGTCAGCCAATCGTGAGCGTGTCGGTGGCGGGGTTGTAGCTCGTCGCGTATGTCGGCAGGTTGGTCGCCGATCCGGGCGCATCGGGTTGCCGAGTCACCTTGCCATCACCATCGAAGCGCGAGCCGTGGCATGGGCACACGAACGCGTTCGACTGGATAGCCGTCTCGCACCCCTGGTGCGTGCAAACCGTCGATAGCGCCACGAATGTTGTTGTCCCCGTGCGCTTCACGGCAATGAATGCCGTGCGTGGCCCGACGAGCGCCAGCTGTCCCACGCTGGCGAGCGCGGGAACGTCGGAAACCTTTACCGTGACCTGGTCCCCGGTCGCGACGACAGCGGTGGGCCCGAAATCCCCGTCTCCGCAACCCGTCGCAACCATTGCCGCACCTGCAACTGCAATCGTGCTCTTCGCCAGGAACTCGCGCCGGTTCAGACAGTCATCACAGGGCATGATCACACACGAGGGAAGTGGTTGCGTTCCAATCAGGGCAGTACGACGACTGCACCGCTCCAGGCGGACTTCTCCTTGTCCTCCTGGTAGAGCACGTCGACGTACACGACGATCATGTTGCTCGAGAGCCGAACCGAATACCGGTCGAGCCCACGCGTCGCGCGTCCCTCGATGAAGGTGCCATCCGGACGATAGCGCGACTTGTGCTTCGGGCACTGGAAGCGGTTGTTGTCCGCCTCCCACTTGAGCGCCGTGTTCTGGTGCGGACACGCGAGCGCGAACGCGTAGACCTGCTTGCCGACGCGCGCCAGGATCACCTCGTTGTCCTTGTCGATCTGCACGCCGTCCGCGGCAGGCACCGGATACTTCGTGTCGAACGTCCCGGACGACAGCGCCGAGATGAAACGCACGGGCAGGGCGCTCGCGGCACTCGGCATCAGTCCGACCGTCGCGAGCGCAACCGCGCCGGCACGCATGGCATCCACCAGGAAGTCCCGGCGTCCCGTGTGGTCGCACGTGACTCCGCAGTCGGCATCCTCCTGGCGATCGATATCCTCAACCATGTGCATTCTCCCAATTTGGTCGGCGCGGCGTTGCGCCGATCAGGCGTATTCGGCGAGCACGACGCCTGCGAGCGTCGTCGCTAACCAGAGTATCAAGCTGGCGACTGCGAGGATCCGTAACCGTCTCCACAGCGGACCGTCCTCCCCGGACCCCTTGAGCTGTGCTTCGGTCCGGGTCATGAGAAAGCCGTTCAACAACAGCATCGCGACGAGGCCGAGCTTGATCCACAGGAAGACCGACCCGAGGAAGGTCTGGAGGTCGGACAGAAGAAGCAGTACCCCGCTCACGAGCGAGAGTGCGAGGCCGCCGAGGATCACGGTATGGATCGCAGCCAACTCGCGAAGCTGCCGAGCCCGGTCGGCTACTCCACCGCCGGCTACCCGGAGTGTCGCCCGGTCTGCCGCAAAAGCAGCCCCGGCGGCGATGATCAGGGGCGCCAGATGAAAAAACGTGACGCCTGCCGATACTGCCTTGTGATCGCCGAACAGCTTCGACCATGGTTCCGCCGTTCTGCTCACCCACTCCACCACTCCAGCGACACTTGCCAGGGCCATCGTGCTAGTCCTCTTTCCAGAGCACCATGACACTCACGCCCGCCAGCGCCGTCGCCATCGAGCCGTAGGCGAACGCCCGATGCAGCTCCCGCTTGTCCGAGTCCCCCTCGGCCTGTTCGGAGAGACGCACGCCGGCGTAGGTGAAGCCCGCGTCGGCGGCGAGCATGAGCAGCGTATGAATCGTGCGGCGCGTTCGATCCTGCTCGACCTCGCGAGACTCCCAGAGGTTCCAGAGTCCCGTGACCGTGTTCAGCGTGAACACCGTCGCCAGCCCGGTCGCGCCAATGCGATGCCCAGTCTTCGCCCAGTCGGGCGCGCCACGTGGGTCCTTGTAGACCTGATTCCCGGCGATGGCCTGCAGCGCAAACAGGGGATACATCGCGTACGACCCGTAGCGGTGGATCGTGAGCCGGCGATTGTACCACTCACCGACCTCCACGGAACGCCGACGCGGCCGGACGGTGTCTTCGGGCGCACGCATTGCGGCTACGAGAGCCGCGCGGACGGGCCCGGCGCTGCTGTCGCTCCGCGCCACGAGAATCGTGTCGGGAGCCGTCGTGAAGACCGAGAGCAGCGCGAGGACAGCGGATGCAGTCATGGGCAATTCCGTCTGGGGAAAGGGCGCCGCGCAACGACCGATGGGCTCCAGGCGATCAACGCGCACGGTAGCATGCTCACGATCGCACTCGTTCGATAGGGAGCGATGTGACGATCACGTCCCTGCATCGGAACGCCGATGATTGACTCCCGAAGCCCAACCCGGGCCACATTTCGGCCATTCCAGCACGGGCTCACGATCCGCCTGCGCCTGTTGGCGCTCGTCATAGCCGCGGCACTTCCGGCGGTGATCTTCTCGGTCATCCAGGTCCGTAGCGCCGACGAACAGGCGCGGGCGAATGCAGGGCAGGCCGCGCTTCAGGTGGCGATGCGCGTGGCCACACGCATCGATGATCATGCGAGCGTCGTGGATGCCTTGCTGATCACCCTCTCTCACGTCGTTCGCCCGGAGGCCGCGAGCCGCAAGGCGAACGACCAGCTGCTTGCGTCAGTGAGCCGAGAACTTGGCGCTCGCTTCCTGACCCTTTCCGCCGCCGATACGCTGGGAACGATAGTCGGGCTGTCGGTACCTGCACCCACGGGTCGCCAGGCCGACATGGCCGGTCGCAAGTACTTTCAGGACGCGCTCCGCTCGCGTGCCCTGGGAATCGGTGATCCAATGATCGGGCGGATCACGGGCCTGTACCTGATTGGGATGGGGCGCGCAATCGTAGGCACAGATGGTCGGCCCCGAGGGGTGATCGCGGCCGCGAGTCGCCTGGATCAGCTGCAAGCGCTTCTGGTGCCCGGCCTGCTCCCCGAGGGAGCCGTCGTGACGATCCTCAACGAGCGGGGAGTCGTGCTCGTGCGAACGCTCGACGGCCCTCGCTGGGTAGGGCGGCAGATCGAATTCCTCGCCTCTTCGCGTGCGGATACCTCAGAACGGGAGGGCTTCAGCGTCGTGACGGGCAGTGACAGCATCGTTCGCCTCTCGGGCTTCGCGAAAGCCACGCGGGTACCGTGGCAGGTGTATGTCGGAATTCCCCAGGATGTCGCCCTTCGACAGGTGCACGTACTGAAGCGCGAGGCACTCCTCCTTGGCATTCTCTCCTTGCTCGTGAGCTTGGGGCTCGCGTGGCTGTTCTCGCGCTGGATCGCCGATCCCGTCCGCGCCCTCACGGCCGATGCCAATGCCTTCGCCTCCGGCAACCTCGCCCACCGGTCTGCCGTGGGAGCGGGCGGGGAGCTCGGTCAGCTCGCGGAGACGTTCAATCGCATGGCTGCCGCCCTCGAAGCGCGCCGCGCGGAGCTCTCCGAGAGCGAGCGACGCTATCGCCTGCTCTTCGACACCCTCCCGCTGCCGATGTGGGTCTACGATCTCCAGACGCTCCGGTTCAGCGCCGTCAATCAGGCGGCCATCGATCGATACGGATACTCGCGGGACGAGTTCATGAGCATGACGATCCTCGACATTCGCCCGGAGAGCGAGGGTGCGCGCGTCGCGCACTTTACCCGAACGATGAAGCCTGGTCGCACCACGCGTCTGCCGTGGCGCCATACCACCAAGTCCGGCGAGCGAATCGACGTCGAGATCACCTCCGATGACCTGCTGGTCGGCACCGCGCGCGCCCGCCTCGTGGTCGCGATCGACGTCACCGACCGCAATCGCATCGAAGCCGCTCTTCACGCATCCCAGGAACAACTGCGGCAGTCGCAGAAGATGGAAGCCGTGGGCAGCCTCGCCGGCGGCATCGCGCACGACTTCAACAACCTGCTCACCGCCATCCTCGGCTACTGCGACCTCGCGCTCGAGCCCGAGGCTTCGGAGAACGCCGTGCGCGATGACGTCCTCGAGATCCGCCGTGCCGCGCAGCGCGCCGCCGAGCTGACGCACCAGCTCCTGGCCTTCAGCCGCCGGCAAGTGCTCAAGCCGTCCGTGTTCGCGCTGAATTCCGCTGTCGAGGTGACCGTCAAGATTCTCCGTCGCCTCATCAGCGAGAACATCATCCTCCAGCTCGACCTCGCGGCGACGCCGCCATTCATCACCGCTGACCCGGCGCAGGTGGAGCAGGTGATCCTCAACCTGGCGGTCAATGCGCGCGACGCCATGACACGCGGAGGACGACTGAT
>JBKJMP010000660.1:0-10869 GCA_046596395.1 Gemmatimonadaceae bacterium | reverse complement strand
TTCACGCTCGGCGGAACCGGCGGCGGCATTGCCTACAATCGCGAGGAGTTCGAGGACATCGTTCGCCATGGCCTGTCCGAGTCGCCGACGAGCCAGATCCTCGTCGAGCGGTCGCTGATCGGGTGGAAGGAGTTCGAGCTCGAGCTCATGCGCGACCAGTACGACAACGTCGTGATCGTCTGCTCCATCGAGAATCTCGATCCCATGGGGGTTCACACCGGCGATTCGATCACGGTGGCGCCCGCGATGACGCTGACCGACCGCGAATATCAGACGATGCGAGACGCCGCGGTGGCGATCATCCGCGAGGTCGGTGTCAATGCGGGTGGCTGCAACATCCAGTTCGCGATCAACCCCGCGGATGGCGAGATGGTCGTCATCGAGATGAATCCGCGCGTGTCGCGTTCGTCCGCGCTGGCATCCAAGGCAACGGGATTTCCGATCGCCCGCATCGGGGCCAAGCTCGCCGTCGGCTATCGCCTCGACGAGATCCCCAACGACATCACGCGGACGACGCCCGCCTCGTTCGAGCCGGTGCTCGACTATGTCGTCGTGAAGGTGCCGCGCTTCGCCTTCGAGAAGTTTGCCAACGCAAGCCCGCTGCTCACCACGCAGATGAAGAGCGTGGGCGAGTCGATGTCGATCGGACGGACGTTCAAGGAGGCGTTCCAGAAGTCGCTTCGCGCACTCGAGACGGGGCGGCCGGGATGGAGCATCGGCGAACGCCTCATCGATGACCGGCTCGCCGATGACACGGCCGAGACACTCCGTGGTGCGCTGCGGCAGCCGACGCCCGAGCGCATCTATCAAGTGAAGCGCGGCCTGCTGCTCGGCATGTCCGTCGATGAGCTGTTCGAGCTGACCGCGATCGACCCGTGGTTTCTGTCGCAGATGGCGGAGCTGGTCGAGGCAGAGCATGCGTATGCGGCCCTGTCCGAGGTGGGCGCGTTCGAGATGCGGCGCATGAAGCAGCTCGGCTTCTCCGACCGGCAGCTCGCCGAGCTGCGTGGCGCCAAGGAGGCCGACGTGCGCGCCTCGCGCTGGGCGATGAATGTGCGGCCGGCGTACAAGATGGTCGACACGTGCGCCGGGGAGTTCCCCTCGGCGACGCCGTACCTGTACGCGAGTTATGACGAGGAGAGCGAGGCGCCACGGAGTGGGAGGAAGTCCGTCGTGATCCTCGGCAGTGGGCCGAATCGCATCGGGCAGGGAGTCGAGTTCGACTACTGTTGCGTTCGTGCCGTCATGGCGCTGCGCGAGCAGGGGTACGAGACGATCATGATCAACTCGAACCCCGAGACGGTCTCCACGGATTTCGACACATCGGACAAGCTGTACTTCGAGCCACTCACCCTCGAGGACGTGCTCGAGATTGTGGACCGCGAGCAGCCGATGGGGGTCATCGTGCAACTGGGGGGGCAGACGCCGCTGAAGCTCACGCGTGGTCTCGAGGCGGCCGGTGTGCGCATCCTCGGCACGTCTCCCGACTCCATCGATGCGGCGGAGGACCGTCGCCGCTTCGAGGCAATCGCGCGAGAGATCGGGCTCACACAGCCGCCCAACGGCACGGCGACGAGCGTCGAGGAAGCCATCGAGGTCGCCGAGCGCATCGGCTATCCCGTGATCGTGCGCCCGAGCTACGTGCTCGGCGGCCGGGCGATGCAGATCGTGTACGATGCGCACTCGCTGCAGGAGTATTTCGCGACTGCCGTGCGCGCCAGCGAGGAGCGCCCGGTCCTCATCGACAGCTTCCTCGAGGACGCGTACGAGGTCGATGTGGACGCGCTCTCGGACGGAACGCAGGTCGTGATCGGCGGCGTGATGCAGCACATCGAGGACGCCGGCATCCACTCGGGCGACTCCGCCTGCGTGCTGCCGCCGTACCTCATCGGCGAGCGCGACCTGCAGACGATGCGCGACCAGACGGTGGCGATGGCGAAGGCGTTCAACGTCGTGGGCCTCATCAACGTCCAGTTCGCGATCAAGAAGGGCATCGTCTACGTGTTGGAGGTCAATCCGCGGGCGAGCCGCACCATCCCGTTCGTGTCGAAGGCCATCGGGGTGCCGCTGGCGTCGCACGCGGCGCGCGTGATGTGCGGCGAGACGCTTGCGGAGGTCGGCTTTACCGAGGAGGTCGTGCCGCCGTTCGTCTCGGTGAAGGAGGCGGTGTTCCCCTTCAACAAGTTTGCAGGCACCGATCCGGTGCTTGGTCCGGAGATGCGCTCGACCGGCGAAGTGATGGGTATCTCCGACTCGTTCGGGAGCGCGTTCGCCAAGGCGCAACTTTCTGCAGGGAACGGCCTACCGCTGGAGGGCACGATCCTCATCACGGTCAACGATTCCGACAAGCCGTCCGTGACGCCGATCGCCCGCCGCTTCCAGGAGATGGGCTTCGCGCTGTATGCCACGGCGGGCACTGCGCGTTACCTGCGTGCGCGAGGGATCCCCGTCAAGACCGTGTTCAAGGTCCACGAAGGACGACCGAACTGTCTCGACATGATCCTCAACGGCGAAGTGCAACTCCTGGTGAATACCCCGATGGGCAAGCACGCGCAATCCGACGACTACACGCTCCGCCAGGCGGCCATTCGCCATCGCATCGCGTACACCACCACGCTGTCTGCGGCGAATGCGGCCATGGATGCGGTGCTCTCGCTGCGGTCCCGCAAGTCAGCGGTGCGGTCGCTGCAGGAGTGGCAGCAGGACATCCTCGATGCCGCGGTGCACCCGACATGACCATCCACGAAAGCGCGTTCGTGCACAGCTCGGCCTTCGTCGACGAGGGTGCGACGATCGGCGCGGGAACCAAGGTCTGGCATTTCTGTCACGTGCTCGGCGGCGCGGTGATCGGCGAGCGGACGTCGCTGGGACAGAACGTCGTGGTGATGAATGGCACGCGCATCGGCACGAACGTGAAGATCCAGAACAACGTGTCGATCTACGAGGGGGTCGAGCTCGAGGACGACGTGTTCTGTGGGCCTTCGATGGTCTTCACCAACGTCATGAATCCGCGCAGTCATGTGTCGCGGAAGAACGAGTACCGGCGCACGCTCGTGAAGCGTGGCGCCTCCATCGGCGCGAACGCCACGATCGTCTGCGGATCGACCCTCGGCGAGTATGCGTTCATCGGCGCCGGTGCCGTGGTATCGCGTGATGTACCGGCGTTCGCGCTGATGGTCGGCGTGCCTGCGCGCCGTATCGGCTGGATGTGCCAGTGTGGGGAGCGTCTCGGCGCCATCGGTGGCCGGTGTGACACGTGTAGCTCCACGTACGAAGAATACGACGGCGTCCTCCGCCAATTGACGGGCCCAAACATGGAACGAGAATAATGATCGCCGTCCCCAAGCCGCTGGTTGGCCCGGTGCGCGTTGCGCTCGTGGGCTGCGGGCGCATCAGCAAGAACCACCTGGACGCCATCGCGGGCGTGCCCGAGATGCAGCTCGTCTCCGTGGCGGACAGCAACCTCGCCCGCGCGAAGGAGATCGAGGCGCAGCGCGGCGTGCCCGCATTCGGCAGCATCGACGCGATGCTCGCCACCGTGCCGAGCGACCTCGTGACGATCTGTACCCCGTCGGGGCTCCATCCGCATCACGGCATCGCCGCTGCGAATGCAGGTCGTCATGTCCTGACCGAGAAGCCGATGGCGATTTCGCTCGAGGGAGCCGATCGCCTCGTCCAGGCGTGCGATGCCGCCGGCGTGCACCTCTTCGTGGTGAAGCAGAACCGACTCAACCCGCCCGTGCAGCTGCTCAAGCGAGCGGTGGAGAAGGGCCGGTTCGGGCGCATCTTCATGGCGAACGTGACGGTGCGGTGGACACGGCCGCAGGAGTATTACGACGCGGAGTCATGGCGCGGCACGTGGGAGTTCGACGGCGGTGCGATCATGAATCAGGCGAGCCATTACGTGGACCTGATGCAGTGGCTGGTTGGTCCAGTCGAGAGCGTCATGGCCAAGACCGCGACCCAGGCGCGCCGAATCGAAGCTGAAGACTGCGGCGTCGCCGTCATCAAGTTCCGCTCTGGGGCGCTCGGCGTGATGGAGGTGAGCGTGCTCACGTATCCTCGGAATCTCGAAGGGTCTATCGCGATCCTCGGCGAGAAGGGCTCCGTGAAGATCGGCGGGACGGCGGTCAACAAGGTGGAGCACTGGTCGTTCGATTCGTACGACGACGACGACAAGCTCGTGGACGTCGCGAGCACCAACCCGCCAACGGTGTACGGATTCGGGCATGAGGGGTACTACCGCAACCTGCTTCCCGTCCTGCGGGGCACTGCCAAGGCTGACACCGACGGACGCGCGGGTCGAAAGTCCCTCGAGCTCATCCTCGGGATTTACGAGTCCGCCAAGACCGGCCGCGAAGTGCCCATTCCCCTTCGTTCCGGGCTATAATTCCTCCTCGCCGTTCAACCACCGTTTCGACATGCCAGTCCCGCTTCTCGACCTGAAAGCGCAGCACGCCACTATTCGCGACGAGGTCGTCGCTGCGATGATGCGCGTCGTCGATGACCAGGTCTTCATTCTCGGCGATGCGGTATCCGCGCTCGAGAGCCAGGTTGCGACCCTTTCGCAGACGAAGTACGCGATCGGGTGCGCCAACGGCACCGATGCGATCCTGCTCGCGATGCGCGCGCTCGATATCGGCCGGGGAGATGAAGTCATCACGACGCCCTTCACCTTCTTCGCCACGGCGGGAACGATCCATAACGTCGGCGCGACGCCGGTCTTCGTGGACATCGCTCCTGACACGTTCAACATCTGCCCCGATGCGGTTGCCGCGGCGCGGAGCTCGAAGTCGAAGGCCGTGATTCCCGTGGACCTGTTCGGCCAGATGGCCCCGGTCGAGGAGGTTGCGCTCGCGGTTCCCGGACTCCCGGTCATCGAGGACGCGGCGCAGTCCATCGGCGCGCGGCGTTCGATCGACGGCGAGTGGCGCATGGCAGGCGAGGTCGCGACGATCGGCACGTTCAGCTTCTTCCCCTCCAAGAACCTCGGGGGTTACGGCGACGGCGGGATGATCGTGACACAGGATGCCGGCATCGCCGAGCGCTTGAAGCGGCTTCGGGTGCATGGCGGCGCCAAGCAGTACTACCACGACGAGGTCGGCTACAACAGCCGCCTCGATGCCCTGCAGGCCGCCGTGCTGTCGGCCAAGCTGCCACATCTCGGCGCGTGGAGTGCGAAGCGGCGGGAGAACGCAGCCTACTACGACGCCGCGTTCGCCGACCTCGCGCAGCGTGGCGTGTTGACGACGCCGTACGTCGCGCCGGAGAACGAGTCGATCTTCAACCAGTACACGCTTCGCGTCGCCGATGGACGCCGCGATGCGCTCCTCGCGTACCTCAAGGAGCGCAGCATCGGGACGTCGGTATACTATCCGCTGCCGCTGCACCTCCAGCCATGCTTCGCGTATCTGGGCTACAAGGAAGGACAATGCCCCGAGAGCGAGCGCGCCGCGACGGAAGTGATCTCGATTCCGATCTTTCCCGAGCTCACCCACGCGCAGCGCAACGAAGTCATCGCGACCGTCGTCGCATTCTTCACGACATAACGTGAACATCACGGTGGTGGGGACGGGCTACGTCGGCCTGGTGGTGGGCGGATGCCTGGCCGAGACCGGAAACACCGTCGTGTGTGCGGACCTGGACGAGGGGAAGATCGAGGGGCTGCAGCGCAACGTGCTGCCGATCTACGAGCCCGGCCTGGACGACTTCATCGAGCGCAACCAGAAACAGGAGCGCCTCAGCTTTACCACCGACGTCGCTGCGGCAATCGCATCCGCCGACGTCGTCTTCATCGCCGTGGGAACGCCGCCGGACGAGGATGGCTCCGCTGACTTGCGGCACGTGATTGCCGTGGCCGAGCAGATCGGCAAGCACATGACGCGCGAGGTCGTGGTGGTGACGAAATCCACCGTTCCCGTGGGCACCGCGGCCAAGGTGACTGCGGCGGTGAGCAAGCATGCGCGCTTCCCATTCCACGTCTGTTCGAATCCGGAATTCCTGAAGGAAGGCGCGGCGATCGACGACTTCATGAAGCCCGATCGGGTCGTGATCGGCGCGGAGACGGATCATGGGCGCAGTGTCATGGCGGAGCTGTATTCGCCGTTCGTGCGCACTGGCAAGCCGATCCTCTTCATGGACCTCGCTTCCGCGGAGATGACGAAGTACGCGGCGAACGCCATGCTGGCGACGCGCATTTCGTTCATGAACGAGATCGCGAACCTGTGCGAGATCGTCGGCGCGGACGTGGACCAGGTTCGGAAGGGTATCGGATCCGACGGGCGCATCGGGCCCGCGTTCCTCTTTCCGGGCCCTGGTTACGGCGGCTCCTGCTTCCCGAAGGATGTGAAGGCACTCGTGCGCACCGCGAAATCGCATGCGGTGCCGCTCCGCGTGCTCGACGCCGTGGAGGCCGCGAACGATGCGCAGAAGCATCGCCTGTTCGCCAAGGTCGAGCATTGCCTCGGGAGCGTGAAGGGGAAACGCATCGCCATCTGGGGCCTCGCGTTCAAGCCCAACACGGACGACATGCGCGAAGCACCGGCGCTCGTCCTCATCGAGGAGTTGCTGGGCGCCGGAGCCGACGTGGTCGCGCACGATCCCGTCGCGATGCACGAGACGGAACGTCGCATCGGCAAGACGATCGCCTACGCCGAGACGAACTATCAGGCGCTCGAGGGTGCCGATGCGCTCATCGTCGTCACGGATTGGAACGAGTACCGGCACCCTGACTTCGAGCGGATCAAGGCGACACTCAAGTCGCCCGTCGTCATCGATGGCCGCAACCTGTACGACGCGCAGAAGATGCGACGCCTGGGCTTCAGCTACGATTCCATCGGTCGCGGGCGCATCGCATGAGAGTGCTCATTACGGGCGCCGCGGGATTTCTGGGTTCCCACCTCTGCGATCGCTTCCTCGCCGAGGGCCACAGCGTCGTCGGATTGGATAACTTCGTGACGGGGCACGCCGACAACATCGCGCACCTGATGTCGAACGAGCGGTTCGAGTTCCAGCGACACGACGTGTCGACCTATACCTATGTCGCGGGCGACCTGGACGGCGTGCTGCACTTCGCGTCGCCCGCCAGTCCGATCGACTACCTCGAGCTGCCGATCCAGACGCTCAAGGTGGGATCGCTCGGCACGCACAACGCATTGGGGCTCGCCAAGGGGAAGCAGGCGCGATTCTTCCTGGCATCCACGTCCGAGGTCTACGGGGACCCATTGATTCATCCCCAGACGGAGGATTACTGGGGCAACGTAAACCCCGTCGGACCGCGCGGTGTCTATGACGAGGCGAAGCGATTCGCCGAGGCAATCACGATGGCGTATCACACGTACCATCACGTGGACACGCGCATCATCCGGATCTTCAACACCTATGGGCCGCGGATGCGTCCGCGCGACGGGCGGGTCGTGTCCAACTTCATCGTGCAGGCGTTGTCCGGCGAGCCCCTCACCATCTATGGCGATGGGAGCCAGACCCGCAGCTTCTGCTACGTGTCGGATGAGGTCGATGGGATCTACAAGTTGTTCATGCTGGGCGACCACAATCCCACGAACATCGGGAACCCGGTCGAGTACACAGTCAAGCAGTTGGCGGAATTGGTCGTCGAGCTGACGGGCACGAAGTCGCCGATCATCTACGAGCCGCTCCCCATGGATGACCCGAAGGTGCGGCAGCCGGATATCACGCGCGCGCGGGCGATGCTCGGGTGGGAACCGACGGTCCACGTGCGCGAGGGGCTGGCGCGCACGATCGAGTACTTCAGTACGCTGGTTGGGACGCCGATGACCGCTCCCCGGGTTGCGCGCCCACGTCCAATGCGCACCTCGGCGCCCTGACCCCGACCGGGCCGAGCGATTCGGAGCCTTCCCCGGGTGGGCCGGAGACGAAGGGCGGTGTATCTTTCCCAGCTATCCCTGAACCGTTAGCCAACTTGCGGGTACTGTTGCACGATATGCTTTTCTCTCGCCGGGCGCTCGTCATCGCGCTGTTGTTCGCTGCGATGGCCTGCCATCCCGACTTCCAGGTTTCGCAATACCCAACCAACGACGCCCTCTATCGAGTGGCGGCGCAGGAATTTGCGGCTGGCCGGTGGGACAATGCCGTCGCCGCGTTTGAAAAACTCACGACTGACCTTCCGGCCCGCGACACGTTGCTGCCGCGAGCGTACTGGTACCTTGCACGCGCCCACGAGGAGCGTGACGAGTTCGTCCTGGCCGCCACGAGTTACTCGCGACTGGTGGAGAGCTTCCCGGATGACACCATCTCGGATGATGCCGCCTTGGCGGCTGCCCGCGCGTACGGGAAGATGTGGCGCAAGCCGGCGCTGGATCCCGCCTACGGCGAGACGTCGCTCGCGACGTACAACACGCTGATCGGCCTGTACCCGACGTCGCCCCTGGCGGATACGGCTCGCAAGGAGCTCGCCGACCTCGAGGAGAAGTTCGCCCAGAAGGGCTACATCTCCGCGATGTACTACTTCCGGCGCAAGGCATACGACTCGGGCATCATCTATTTCAAGGATGTGCTGGTCAAGTACCCGGACGCGCCGACGGCGAAGGCCGCGCAGCTGCGGCTCGTCGATGCGTACAAGGCCATTCGGTACCGGGAAGATGCCGCCGACGCGTGTGTCGTCCTGAAGAAGACCTACCCCGACGACGCCGAGGTTCGGGCCACGTGCGAGGGCGTCACCGCGCCGGTCCTCACCGCTCCCGCAGCGCCGGCCACCACGCCGCCCTCCACGGGCCCTCCCGCGACGCCGACGACTTCCGCCGCGACGCCGACCGCGTCCTGAGGCGTGCGCCTCGGGATCTTCGGGGGCAGTTTCGACCCTCCGCATCTCGGCCACCTGCTCCCGATCATCGACGCCGCCGAGGCGCTCGAGCTCGACGCCGTTCGATTCGTGCCGGCAGGCGAGCAGCCATTCAAGATCGGGCGTGCGGTCGCCAGTGCGGCACACCGGTTGGCGATGACCGAGCGGCTGGTCCACGGGGTGCCCGGCTTCACGGCAGACCCACGGGAAATCGAACGGGCGGGTTTATCTTACACGGTTGAAACCGTGGCGACGATTGCGGCGGAGAATCCAGCGGCGGAGCTCGTGCTCCTCCTTGGCGTCGATGCCTTCGCCCTCTTCGAGCAGTGGCGGGAACCGGACCGAATTCGAGCGCTGTCCTCCATCGCGGTTCTGGCGCGGGGCGAGGAGGTACCAACGCCCGATGATGCGACGGTGCACATTCTCAGCACGCGGCGGGTGGATATTTCGTCCACCGAGCTGCGCGCCCGGGTGGCCGACGGGCGAACCATTCGCGGTTTCATGCCTGATGCGGTAGCGGATTACATCACTGCCCATCGGCTGTATCGGCAAGAGGACTGAATGTTCAAGAGCGTACTGAAGGCATTTCTGGGGACCCGCCACGACCGGGACCGCAAGAGAATACAGCCGATCATCGCGGCGATTCACGAGCACGAGGCCCGGCTGGCGACGGCGAGCGACGACGAGATTCGCGCGCAGACGCCAAAGTTCAGAGCCCTGATCACCGAGCGCTCGACCGCGCTCGAGGGGCGAGCAGCGGAGCTGCGAGACCTCAAACGAGGCGCGGCGGACGCGGTGGAGCGCGACCGACTCGACACGGAGCTGAGCGGCACAGACGGCAGTGGTGGCGTGGAGAACGAGCTTCGCCGGACGATCGCCGAGGTCCTCGACGAGATCCTGCCCGAAGCCTTTGCGACCGTACGCGAAGCCAGCCGCCGGCTCGTGGGCACCACGGTGAGCGTCACCGGACGGGACCTCGAGTGGAACATGGTGCCGTACGATGTCCAGCTCATGGGGGGCATCCAGCTGCACCTCGGAAAGATCGCGGAAATGGCCACCGGCGAAGGAAAGACGCTGGTCGCCACGCTCCCGCTCTACCTGAATGCGCTGCCGGGGAAGGGGGCACACCTGGTCACGGTGAACTCCTATCTCGCCCGCCGCGACTCGCAGTGGATGGGCCACCTCTACCGGTTCCTCGGCCTGACCGTCGGGTGCCTGGACGATACCGAGGCGGGCTCGCCCGACCGCCGCGCCGCGTATCTGTGCGACATCGCGTACGGCACCAACAACGAGTTCGGGTTCGACTACCTGCGCGACAACATGGTGACCTCGCTGGATCAGCGCGTGCAGCGCAGCCATGTATTCGCGATGGTGGACGAGGTGGACTCCGTCCTCATCGACGAGGCGCGGACGCCGCTCATCATCTCCGGGCCCGTCGGCAACGACGGTGATACGCAGTACTTCGAGCACAACACGTCCGTCTCGCGCCTCGTGCGGCGACAGATGGAGATGGTGAACGTCCTCGTCGCGGATGGTGAGCGCGAGCTCGAGTCGGGGAAGATTCCGGAAGCGTCGCTCAAGCTCTACCAGGCGCAGCTGGGCCATCCGAAGAACCGACGTCTGCTCAAGCTGATGCAGGAGCCAGGCAACAAGCAGCTCGTGCAAAAGATGGAACTCGAGCACCTTGCCGACCGGAAGTTGCCGCCCGCGAAGCAGGCGTTCCGGGAAATCGAGGAGAACCTCCTCTTCGTGCTGGACGAGAAGGGGCACTCCGTGCACCTGACCGACCGCGGCGTGGACTACATGTCCCCTGCCGATCACGACGCGTACCTGCTCCCCGATCTCAGCGAGGCGGTCCATCGCATCGACCACTCGACCGAACTCTCCGGCGACCAGAAGATCGCCGAGCGACGCACGCTGGAGATGGAGTATGCGGCGAAGAGTGAACGGCTGAACATCGTGCACCAGTTGCTGCGGGCGCACGCGCTGTATGAGAAGGACGTGAACTACGTCGTGCAGGACGGGGAAGTGCTCATCGTGGACGAGTTCAC
>JBKJMP010000520.1:0-5089 GCA_046596395.1 Gemmatimonadaceae bacterium | reverse complement strand
CACCGCGACATAGCGAAAGGTGCAGGAAGGTGCAGATCCTTCGCTGCGCTCAGGATGACAAGGAAAGGGCGCCCAGGATGACAACGGATTAACCCGCCAGCTCCTTGATGATGTGGCGGGCGATGACCATGCGCTGGATCTCGGAGGTCCCCTCGCCGATCTCGCAGATCTTCGCGTCGCGCATCATGCGCTCGACCGGATAGTCCTTGGTGTAACCGTACCCGCCGAACACCTGCACCGCCTTCGTCGTGGCACGCATGGCCAGCTCCGAGCAGAAGAGCTTCGCCATCGCCGCCTCCTTGCTGAACGGCCGGCTGTTCTGTGCCAGCCACGCCGCGTGGAACATGAGGTGCCTGCCCGCTTCGATCTCTGTGGCCATGTCGGCCAGCTGGAACGAGATGCCCTGGAACTCCGCGATCGGCTTGCCGAATTGCTTCCGCACCGCGGCGTAGCGAACCGCCTCCTCGTACGCGCCCTCCGCGATGCCGAGGGATAGTGCGGCGATGCCGATGCGCCCGTTGTCGAGCGTCTTCATGAAGTTGATGAAGCCGTGCCCTTCCTCGCCCACGCGATTCTCGACCGGGACCTCGACGTCCTCCATGATCAACTCGGCGGTATCGGAGGCGCGCCAGCCGAGCTTGTCCTCCTTCTTCCCGGCGCGGAACCCCTTCATCGCCGGCAGCGAGTCGTCGTGCCCGATTCCGAGGTCCTTCACCTTGTCCAGATCGGAAGTGGGCTTGGTGAGGATGAACGAGCTGATCCCCTTGGTGCCCTTGGAGGGATCGGTGACGGCGGTGACGATGAAAATCTCGCCGACGCTGCCGTGGGTGATGAACCGCTTTGTGCCGTTGAGCACGTAGTGTCCATTCTTCCGCACCGCGGTCGTGCGCGTCCCTCCCGCATCCGAACCCGCGTCGGGCTCGGTGAGGCCGAAGCCGCCGAGCACCTTGCCACTCGCGAGTGTGGGAACGTAGCGCTGGCGCTGGGCGTCGCTGCCGAAGTTCACGATGGGTGACGTGCCGAGCGTGGTGTGCGCGGAGATGGTGAGGCCGGTGGAGGCATCGACCTTCGCGAGCTCCTCGATGGCGATCATGAAGCTGATCGTGTCGAGGCCCGCGCCGCCGAGCTCCTCGTCCCATGGCACGCCCATGAGCCCGAGCTCCCCCATGCGCTTCACGTTCTCCCATGGGAAGGTGGAGTCGGCGTCGAACTTCGCGGCAACGGGGGCGACCTCGTCGCGGGCGAACTGGCGAACCATCTCGCGGACGGCAAGGTGCTGCTCGGAGAAATACAGCGAATCGTCCATGCTGATCGGCGTTGGTTAGGCGGCTTCTGTTTCGTCGGCGGCGCGCAGGAGCGCGAGGAATCGCTCGCCGTACTTCTCGATCTTCATCGTTCCGACCCCCCGAATTTCGCCGAGCGCATACAGCGACTTCGGGCGGCGCACCGCCATCTCGAGCAAGGTACGGTCCGTGAACACGACATAGGCCGGCACCTTTTGCTCGCGCGCGAGGGTCGTGCGCAGCGCGCGGAGCTGTTCGAGCACCACGCCGTCCTCGGCGCTAGGCACGATCTCGGACAGTTCCGCTGCCGGAGCCACGTGCGCGCCCCTTCGCGTCCTGCTCTTCTCCCCGGGCTTGAGGACCGCCTTCGCCCGCTGGCCCAGCGACTTCTGATGCGTCCCAAGGCAGTTGTCACAACCGCCACAGTCGGTGAGTGCAGCAGGATCGCCGAAATATCGAAGGACGAACCCACGCCGACAACCAGCCGCGTACGCGTACCCCTGCATTGCATCGAGCTTGGACAGCTCGTTCTTGCGCCGCCGGTCCTGCCCGGCCCAATCGAACGGGAACTGCGCGAGCGTGCGGCGCGGATCGGTCACGCGGTCCCCGCCGCCGAGGCGGTTCCACTGGAGGAATTGCGACGCCTGTAGCTCGTCGAGAATACGCGGGGCGCCGGCGACGCCACCCAAGCCGGGGGGGAGCCCGTCGAGGTCGACCGTCACGCCATCGTACAACGTCTCCTGTGCGACCCGCCACAGGGCGCGAAGCAAGCCGAGTTTCATTGCGTCCGGCTCGCCAAGCTCGCGCTTGATGCGCTCCGACGTCGCGAGCAGGCGCACGAACACTCGGCTCCCGAAGTCGGGATCCGTTCGGACCGCGCCGATGCGTGCGAGGAGTCGCAGCGCCGACTCTACTTCGCGATCGCTCACCTTGCCCGGTAGGGCTGTCGCGATGCGGGCAGGGTCGGCGTTGATGCTGCCGTCGCGGTCGGCGGTGCTGCGGAGACGCTCGTACACTCGTTCCACGGCGGGGCGGTCCGGATACGCCCCCTTGATGAAGAACTCGTGCATGAAGCGATCGGGAAAGCTGTGCAGGAGGTACACCTCTGAAGGCTTGCCATCGCGTCCCGCGCGACCGGCTTCCTGATAGTAGGCCTCGAGCGTGCCCGGCATGGCGTGGTGCACCACGAGGCGCACGTTCGACTTGTCGATGCCCATGCCGAACGCGTTCGTGGCGACGATGGCGCGGTCGTCGCCGTTCATGAACGCATTCTGCACGTCGTGCCGGTGCGCATCGTCGAGGCCGGCGTGATACGCGGCGACGGGCACGCGGGCCTTGAGCAACATCGTGGTGACCTTTTCGACGTTCCGCCGCGTGGCCGCATACACGATGGCCACACCCGCGTGCTCCTTGAGCAGGCGCACGAGCGCGGCGTCCTTCTCGTCGTCGCCCTTGGTGGGGATGACGTGATACTGGAGGTTTTGCCGGTCGAACCCCGTGATGATCGTTTCGGCATCGGCAAGCTTGAGCTGGCGCGCGATGTCCTGGCGGACGTGCGCCGTGGCAGTGGCCGTGAGCGCGACAGCGGGCGGCCACCCCAGCCGCTCGCGCACCTGCGCCACGCGCAGGTAGCTCGGCCTGAAGTCGTGCCCCCACTCGCTGATGCAGTGCGCCTCGTCGATCGCGAGCAGGGAGACGCCGATGTCCTTCAGTCGTTCGGCAGCACTCCCGAAGTCGAACCGCTCCGGCGCGACGTACAGCATCTTCACCTGGCCGCGGGACACGCGCGACATGCGTTCAGACACCTCGCTCGACGAGAGCGTGCTGTTGAGGAACGTGGCGGGAATTCCGCGCGCGGTGAGCGCGTCCACCTGGTCCTTCATGAGCGAGATGAGGGGGCTCACCACGACCGTGAGGCCGGGCAGGACCATCGCCGGCACCTGGTAGCAGATGGACTTGCCACCACCGGTAGGCAATACAACGAGCGTGTCGCGGCCGGCGAGCACGGACGTTACTGCCCGCTCCTGTCCGGGGCGGAAGTCGTCAAAGCCGAAGCGCGCGCGCAGGACGGCGCGGGCGGCATCAAGGGTTGGGCGCTCTGTCATCGCATCACGCTGCCAGCGATCCACGGAGCGTGCGACATCGTCCTGACGCAAACCGGACCATCAAACTGCACGAGCGAAGTGCCCACGCGTGAAGGTGCTTCCGACGGCGGCGCGCACTGGGTTCGCCGGATCGGACATTCCGTTCGCGAGCGCATCGAGCATGGCGCGATAGCCCGACACGACCTGCGCCACCGGATCGCCGACTACGTTGAAGACGAGATGGTAGTTGCGCAGCCCGCCGCGCCACAGGCGCGGTAGGTACTCACCGCCTTCGACGGGACGCGAATGCAGGAGCCGATTCCGACACGCAGAATCCGTCGCGACGGCAAAGCTGTAACCCGCCGGGTCGGTGAGCTGCACGTTCACGTGCTTCTGGACGCAGAGGTCGCGGCAGGTCGTCGGCGTGCGATCGAACGCGGCCGAGAGCACGCAGTGCTCGATGGTCATGCCTTCGGGACGGCCGTAGATGAAGACGTCAAAGCCTTCGCCTCCCCACGGCGCCGCTACGGCGAGCAGTTCTTCGGTCGTGAGCTCGACGGACAGGACGATGCGGCGCGCGCCGAGTGCGAACAGCTCCGCGGCGGTGTGCTGGTTGAAGCAGTTGACCGCGTAGTCGGCAATGACGTCGCGGCCGCCCGAGCCAAGCTCGGCAACGAGCCCCACATGACCGCTCACGACGGGCAGGCCGACGTCGAGCCACTTCTGCGTGGTCCTCCGCTCTTCCGGGCGGATGATGGTCGGCGTGCGGAGGCGGAGCTCGACTCTCTGCGCGCGGAGTTCGTCGTTCAGCGCGCGAACGCGGGTGACCGGGGGGGTTGGGTGGCGGAGAAAGGGGTCGAGGACGACGGTCGTGGCGCCGGCGCTCGCCGCGATGCGGGCGTCGTCGAGGGTGAAGACGTTGGCGACGAGGTCGAAGCCAGGTGCGGCAAGTGCAGATCCTTCGCTGCGCTCAGGATGACTATTTGCTCGCTCAGGATGACCAACGGTTAGCCCAGGATGACAGACGATCGCGCGATCTACCGTCTCGCGCCGCCCAGCCACCTTGGCCATGCGCGCCCAATCGCGACGCTGGAGGAGCTCGTCGGTGGCCTGCTGGCGAAGGTGATTCAACGCACTGATCGGCAGGAAGAGTCCGTCGCCGAGCGCGGACGCCGCGAGGCTGCCGAGTACGAAGGGTGTTTCGCCAAGGCGGCCGAGCTGTTCGCGCAGCGACGTCGCGTCGAGCGCACGCTTCGAAGCCGGCGCGAGATGCACGTCCGTGCGCACGGTGACCTGTTCACCGTCCGCGTCAAAGACCGCCTTGAGTGGCCCGCCCGACGAGCCGAACAGGCGGACGTCCACGCGCGTCCTGCGGGCGCGGACTTCAGACGGAAGCTGCGCATAGCTCGCGCGCGCGCGCTCGAGCAACGCCGCCTCCGACGAGCGGACGACCCGCCATCCGTCGCCGACGGAAATACGCGACGGGAGCGCGATGGCCTGGCGCATCGGCATCGCGCCGGCATGCGAGAGCGTGCGCACGGCGTCGATCGAGAAACCGACACTCGCACCGCCGCGTGAATCGGGCGCCTCGAAGCCAACACCGTCGCCGACCTGCAGTGGCGACGTGACCTCGACTATCAGCTCACGTCCCTCGTGCGCTACGACGATGCCAAGCTCGCGGCCGCGATTGTCCGGATGCAGGCGCGTGACGTATTCACGCCC
>JBKJMP010000472.1:0-8074 GCA_046596395.1 Gemmatimonadaceae bacterium | reverse complement strand
CGAAGGGCGGCCTCTCCCGCTTGCGGTCATCGGCGCGCCTGGCGCGACAGCGGCGCAGGTGCTGGCGACACGGAAGACGCGCGTCTACATCCAGGGGAACATCCACGCCGGTGAAGTCGAGGGAAAGGAAGCGTTGCTCTGGTTGCTTCGCTCCATAGCGAAAGGTGAGCGCAATGGGTGGTTCGACTCGATGGTGCTCCTCATCAATCCGATCTACAACGCGGACGGCAACGAGCGCGTGAGCGTCGCGAATCGTGGGACGCAGAACGGACCGTATGGCGGCATGGGCACGCGGGAAAATGCGCAGGGGCTCGACCTCAATCGCGATGGCACCAAGCTCGAAACGGCCGAGGCGCGTTCGCTCGCGCGGATGATGACGCAGTACGACCCGCACGTCGCGATGGACCTTCATACCACGGATGGGAGCTCGAACAGCGGCTTCCCGATGACGTACGAGACGTCGCTCAACCCGAACAACTCGGCGGCGACGACAGGCCTGTTGCGCGACGTTCTGCTCCCGGCGATCACGAAGGCAGCGAAGGAGAAGCACGGCGAGAGCTGGTGGTATTACGGTGGCGTCTCCGGTACGGGCGCCGACCGCGCATGGCGTTCCGACGCCGAGCTCGCGAAGCCGAGGTATACGTCAACGTACTTTGGCGTTCGGAACAAGCTGGGGCTGCTCACGGAGACGTATTCATATGCGTCGTTCCAGGACCGCATCAACAACACCTATTGGTTCCTCGAGGAGACGCTCGGATTCGTCGCGAAGAATGGGGAGACGATTCGACGGGCGGTCGCAACAGCGGAGGCGGAGTCGATCGTCGGGAAAGAGCTGGCGGTGCGGCAGGCGTTGGTGCGAGCGCCGGAGCTGAAGGAGATCGTCTTTGCACCGACGACATCCGAGCGGAATCCATTTGTGCCCGATCGTCCCTATCGCGCGCGCGTGAAAGGGGGCGAGACCAGGGAGATGTTGCCGTTTTACGGCACAACGCGATCGACGGAGACGAGTCTTGCACCACGGGCGTGGCTCATTCCGAACAGCTCGGCGTCATCGTCCGATGCGCTGGCCGCCGGAGCCGCTGGGCGCGGCGTGGGGGGCGGTGGGTTCGGACGTGGACCGATTGGAACGCCGATAGCACGACTCATCGCCAGTGTCACCGACCGCCTCGATGCGCATGGGATCAAGTACACGCGAACCGAGCGTGAGATGAACATCACCGGTGAGGAGTATCGAATCGCGTCGAATACGATTGCGGAGCGCGAGTACCAGGGAGCGCACAAGTTCCGCACGCTCACCGGCTCGTGGGCGAGAACTCAGCAGTCGCTGCCTGTGGGATCGATCATCGTGGAAATGAACCAGCCGCTCGCGCGGCTCGCGTTCATCCTGCTCGATCCCCGGTCTGACGACGGGTTGATGACGTGGAACATCATGGACGCGGTGCTCGGCGGCACGCCCGCGCCGGCCGTGTATCCGGTGCTTCGGACAATGGAGGCGCAGCCCTGACCGGTCCGCTCGGCACGCGTGTTGCCCTTCGTATCGGGAAACTACGGAGAGCGATCATGGCAGACGAACGCGGGTACAAGCACGACGCGAGTGACAAGGCCCTCGACCGGGTGGCGGAAGCCGAGAAGCCGGACAAGTCCTTGGACAAGGAGGCGTCCGGTCCGGGACACGATCCGGCCGAGATCAAGAAACACGACGACTTGGGCAAGGACCGCCTGTTCGAAGGCCGGCAGCAGCATGACGATGCCGAGAAGAACAGCGAGAAGACCCGGTTGGCGCGTGACGTCGCACGCCATGACCACCCCGTGGACGATGACGTTGCGGACGCAGGCTCGGGCGCGAGCGCGAAGCGAAAGAGCTGAATCGGCTGAGAGGAGGCCCCCACCATGTCATGTGGTGGGGCCTTTGCCTTTTAGGCGGTTGCGCCGCTTCCGAGTTGCCGAGCCGGAGTTTGGCATCGACGGAAGCTATGACGCTGTCTACCGCCTTACGCGCACGAACGTCGCTCCACGAATCCTCACGGCGGCGATCCCCCCAGTGCCATCGGGATCGAACATTAGGCGAGGCCAGGATCAGCGCTGCGTCGGCGGCGGCGGCAACGAGGTTCGCTGCGCCACCGGAGTTCTGGAGGACATGCCACGCGTGACATCGACATCCTGATCGACCCAACGGAAGAGAATGCGGCCCGCGTACTGAGCGCGCTGTCGCAACTCGGGTTTGGCATTGCGTCGGAGTATGCCGAAAGACATCGTCTCGCGAGTCGTTACGATGATCGGGGACATCCCGAACGTCGACATCCTGACGCGCGCGTGGAATGTTCGGTGGAGCGCGCCAATTTCAGGCACACGGCGCCGACAGCCATCAACCCCCCGATCCCAATAGCACGAGTTTCGCCATTCCGTTGGCGACGATCCACTGGAGTGACGGCAGGATTTGGTTGCCGAGGACCATCGCTACGGGCACGGAAATGCCGAGCAACACGCCCACGCCGAGGAGGATCGATCCAATTGTCCGCATGTTTTCGCCAGCCGACCTTACGGGGGTGCCCCTTTCATGTATTGGCCGATCGGGCCCGGGTGAGGTAGCACATCCGATCCGCCCTGGTGTTTGGTATCGTGCTGCTGGTTGGGTCGTATCTCGTCACGCTGGGCGCGGTAGCGCTCCTGACGCCGAGCCGAGCTGCGCGTTTTCTGCGGGGCTTCGCGGGGTCGGCGCGCGTGCACTACACCGAGCTCGCGCTGCGTGGCGTAGCCGGCGGGTCGTTCATCATGCATGCGCCGCACATGCGTTTCGCGGCCGGGTTTTCGCTCTTCGGTTGGGTGCTTCTCGTCACGACGATTGGTCTCGTCGCCGTGCCGTGGCGTTGGCATCGCGCCTTCGCACTGCGGGGGGTTCCATACGCGACGCGCCATCTTGCGCTGGTGGGCATTGCGTCGATGGTCGCGGGCGCGCTCGTCCTCGCCGCCGCTCTCTCTGGCGGCTAGCGTGCCTCCAGACGAGCGGACGGCGGAGGATACAAGTAGGCGCGCGGGGGGGCCGGCGAATGCTGATCAGCGGCGATGACCGGCTGCGGGCTGGATCGCGAGCACCTCTGCTCCACGCGTGCCGCCTGACCGACCGCATAGATCCAATCGGCCAGTGATTCACTGACCGCTGTCACCTCTGTATCCATGTGTGGACTGCAGTGCACGCCGGCGGCATGACTCGTGGCAGAGGACGCAAAGCGATCGAGGGCGTGACCGAGCGAGCGAGCGCCATGTACCAACGCGCGCACCGCACCCCTCCGATCGGCCTCGAGCTCGGCGTCGCCACACCGTTTCATGGCGATCGCGGACGCTGACGTCAGGTCCAGGGTCGCGGCCGTCCGTTCGGCATCGTGACGCAGGTCGCTCATGGTGCTCCCTCCACTGAGATTGGTTCGGGCGAGTCGCCCGTCAGGCTCGCGAGCCACGCATTCACCGCGGCGACGTCGGGGAGCCGCCATGTAGCAGCCGTCGCGCCGCTTCCGACTTTCACCGAGTGCCCGCCATGGGCGTGGACCGCAGCAAATCCGTCTTCATCCGTTACGTCATCGCCGATGAACACCGGAATGCGCCCGGCGAACGGGGCGTGCCGCATGAACTCGTTCACCGCGGTGCCCTTGTTGGTGCCGCGCGGCTTGAGCTCGAACACACTCTTGCCCACCTGCACGGCGAAGGCGTCGCCCGTGACGGCCTGCGCGAGCAGTACTGATCGTCTCGCATGGCGCTCCAGCGCCGGTGCGGCGCGGTAGTGAAGCGCGAGCGAGTGGTTCTTGTCCTCCAGGAGCAGTCCATCGTGTCGTGCCGTGACGCGAGCCAGCATTGCCCTCGCGCCGTCCAGCAGTCCGGGGGCGAACCCGGGAAGGCTGTGCCTGCCAGCGCTGCGGTGCTCGATGCCATGCTGACCCGCGACGGCCATCCGCAGTGCGGGGAAGACGACGTCGATATCCTCGATGCAGCGCCCGCTGACCAGCGCGACCGCACCGCCGCAGAGCTGGTGCAGGCGTTCCAGCCGCGCGGACAGCTCTATGGATGCGCGGACGTCGCGTGGGCGCGCCTCGAGCTCGAGGAGCGTTCCGTCGATGTCGAGAAAGTACGCCCACGACGCCTGCGGAGACGGAATGCAGAGGCGCGTGTCGCTCATGCCGCCGCCACGGGCGTTCGGTCGGCATGCGTGCCCGGCCCGATGTCCGATGCGCGCGTGCGCTTCACGACCGTCTCGCCTCCGTCGCCGAAGCGGTCGTGCCTCCGGCGGCGCGCGGCGTCGAGCAACATGCGGCCCGCCCACCGATACACGTTGAACTCGTGCAGCAATGAGCGCATGAGTTGCATCCGTGCCCGCCGCGCGCGCAGGGGCATGAGGAGCGCCGTGTGCAGCGCCGTCGCGCATTGGTCCGCGTCATAGGGATTGACGACGAGTGCTTCGGGAAGCTCACGTGCGGCGCCCGTGAACTGGCTGAGGATGAGCACCCCGTCGTCGTCATTCCGCGACGCCACGAACTCCTTCGCCACGAGGTTCATGCCGTCGTGGAGGCTGCTCACGAAGCAGACGTCGGCGCCACGATAGTACACGTAGACGGCCGTTGCATCGTGATGCTGCACCAGAAGGATGATGGGCGGTGGCCCGGAGCACACAAAGCGCGCATTGATCCGTTCGGCGAGCGCGCGCACGCGCGTTTCATACGAGTGGTACTGCTCGATGCTCGATCGCGTGGGAGCAGCGACCTGGACGAAGCTGAACCGGCCGATCCATTCCGGGTGCAACTCGAGCAGGCGCTCCACCGCACGGAAGCGTTCCTCGATTCCCTTCGTGTAGTCGAGTCGGTCGATGCCCACACCCACCATGTGGTCGGCGGGGAGCGACAATCCCTCGCGAATCACCGCGCGGCACTCGTCCACCGGCTGCGCGAGCAGCTCCGGCGCAGGTGGCCATTGCACGGAGATGGGATAGCGGCGCACCATCGTGCGTGCACCGCCATACGACACCGAGAACGCATCGCGATCGACGCGCGCCTCGAGCTGCCGGTCCACAGTATCCACGAAGTTGTTGCAGTGAACCTGCGTGTGGAAGCCGAGGATGCTGCTGCCGAGCAGTCCGCTGAGCAACTGCTCGCGCCACGGGCAGATCGCGAACGCTTCAGGATTGGGCCACGGGATGTGCCAGAACGTGATGATCGTGGCGTTGGGTAACCGCTCGCGGATCATCCGCGGCACGAGCGCCAGGTGATAGTCCTGTACGAGCACGATCGGGTCGGGCGACTTCGCTTCCGCGATCACCGCGTCGGCGAACTTCTGGTTCACGCGCTCGTACTGCGCCCAGTCGTCCGAGTTGAATGTGGGCCGCACGTGTGCGATGTGGCACAGCGGCCAGAGCCCCTCGTTGGAGAACCCGTAGTAGTAGCCCGCCTCCTCCTTCGCGGTGAGCCACAAGCGGCGGAGCTGGTAGCCCGGCGCCTCGACGGGGGCTCTCACACGATCGTGCTTGTCCACCACGTCGCGATCCGCCGAGCCGCTTCCGTGCGCGATCCATGTGCCCGAGCACGCGCGCATGATGGGCTCCAGCGCGGTGACCAGCCCACTGGCGGGCTGTCGCACCACGACCGTGTCCCCCTCGCGTTCATGGATGTACGGCTCGCGGTTGGACACGACGATCACGTCATGTCCGCGGAGCTCGCGGTCGAGAATCTCACGAAGCGTGTCCGGTGTCCACGCACTCTGCTCCTCGTCGCGCAGCCGGTGTTCTCCCTCGATATCGCGAATGAGCGCGCGAAGATCGTCGGCGATCGGGTGGAGGTCTCCGCGCGTTTGCACGCGCGCCGTGCGGAGGATGTTCTCGCCGCGCAGCATTGCGCGCGTTCCCGCCACCCACCCTCGCCAGCTGAGTTGCGCGACGACGACAGTGATCAACGAGACGACCACGCCGAGCGCCACGAAGAAGTAGAAGAGGTACTGGCGCGTCTCGGCGCTGCGGCGTTGCGCGAAGCTCATGTCGTGAATGAGCACGAGCCTGCTCGGGGTACCCGCGACACCGACGGGGACCACGGTGGCGAGCAACGCTCCGCGCGCCGCGTCGATCACGCGTCCATCCATGGATTCCAGTTCGTCGAGCGACGCGCAGCTCACGGACGCGGGCAGCGTGGGCGTTCCGATGACTCGCGCGGCTGGAGTGGCACAGTATCCGATCGCGTAGAGCCGCTCATCCTGGGTGATGCGGTCAAAGAAGGAGCGCATCCCGTTCTCGTCGCCCGCGACCGCGAGGTACAGCAGCGGCTGCCCAATGGCGTGGCTGATGAGTGACGCCCGGAGGTCCACGTCCTTCATGAACCAGCGCAACGTCAATCGGTCCGCGAGGGGTATCACGGCGGCCGCCAGGATTGCCAGCATGAGCAGCAGCGGAACGATGAAGCGCAGCGATAGCTTCATGACGGCAACCGTCCATGCTCCTGATCACTTCCCGTGCCCCCACGAGGTTCGGCTACATGCGCATATGCCTCGGCCACACGTCGTATTTCCGACGAGAACTCCCGGAGCGAACGGTCGAGTGCGGTCGTATCCGCGCACAGGTCGCTGTTTCCCGGGGTCCCTTGACAGTGCACGAGCGCGTGCCGCGAATACGTGGTGAGCTTGTGCGCGAGCTCTGCGGCAACACTCACGAGCCGTCGCATTCGCGCCACGCGCGTCGCTTCCGCGCTGGACGACGGGAAGCGCATCGTGATGAGCCTGGCTACCGTACCCAGATCGGCAGATCTGACGGACGCCGCGAGATCGCTGCCGTCTTCCGTTGCTTCTTGTCGCGCATCTTCGCGCTTGGGCCCCGTGTGCGTCTCCATGACGCAAGCAACCTACTCTTCCTGCCTCAGACGGATGTCAGACAGGTCTCAATCGACATAAGTGATTAGACTGCATGCACTTGGCACCACGTATGTGGCCGGAGATGACGGCTCGCCCCTCGCTGGTGCGGCAACGCACCGGCGTACGCTCGCGTTGCTCGGACTGCTTGCGGCGAGCGGCACTGGCGGCCTGAACCGCGACAAGGTCATCGGCCTGCTGTGGCCCGATTCGGACGAGACGCGTGCGCGGCACTCACTGACGCAGGCACTCTATGCCGTCCGGCGTGCGCTCGACTGTGACGACCTGTTCGTCATCAGCGGCCCAACCGTGCGGCTCAACCCCGACCGAATCTCGAGTGACGTGCAGGATTTCGGGGACTGTCTCGCGCGCGGCGATCTCGCGGAGGCAGTGGAGCTCTACACCGGATCGTTCCTCGATGCCGTGTTCCTCGCGGACGCCGGTGAGTTCGAGCGATGGACGTCTGCCGAGCGCGAGCGGCTCACGCATCGGCTCGCTGATGCCCTGGAGTCACTATCGTCGCACGCTGAATCGGCAGGCGACGCAGAGCAGGCGGTGCGGTGGCGGCGGCGCCAGGCTGCCCTGCTGCCGCTCGATGGGCGGATCGCAACCCGGCTCATGCGGGCGCTCGTTGCGGCTGGCGATCGGGCCGGCGCGCTGCGGCACGCGCAGGTGCACGCATCGCTGCTTCATCAGGAGCTGGAGCTCCCACCCGACGCAGACGTGGCGTCACTGAGCGAGCAACTACGCGCTGAGTCGCAGGCTCCCCCGATCGTCGTGCGACAGGCCGACGTGCCCGCAGGTTTCGGAGATCTCGTCGCCGGGCGGGAGGGGGGTGAACCCCAGCTCGCACCATCTCCTGCGGTCGTCCCCAGGCCGCGCGCGCGACGAATGCTCCCGTGGGCGATCGCGCTCGTTGTCCTCGCGGTGGTCGTCGGCACCGTCATCGCGCGTAGAGTTTCTCGGACACCACCCACTGCCGCGACGAGCGCGCTCGCGCAGCGCGTCGTGGTCGCGCCGTTTCGTGTCACGGGTGCGGACGCATCGCTCGCATACCTGCGCGATGGCATGGTCGAGCTGCTGTCAGCACGGTTGGCGGACGACTCCGCTGCGCGCTCGGTGGACGCCGGCGCCGTGCTGCGTGAGTGGCGCGCCGCCGGGCTCGGCGCTACCGCCGATGTCGGACGAGATACCGCACTCA
>JBKJMP010000441.1:0-27548 GCA_046596395.1 Gemmatimonadaceae bacterium | reverse complement strand
TCATCAGGCGCATTCGCGTCGGCGGCGGTGTGGACGATGCGACGCGAACCATCGTGCCGGTCGTCGGAAACTCGTTCGGCAATGCGCTCGCGAGCACGATGGTTCGCGTCGCATCGTCCACACCGCCGCCGACGCGAATGCGCCTGATGACGCCGGGCCGTCCGTTCAACTCCCGCACGTCGTCGGTAACCTCGACCCAGTCGCCGTCGGAGAAACGCAGCACGTCGTCGTGGCCCACGCTGGCGACCACGAGCCGCGTGCGCGCACTATCGATCTCCTGCACGGCGGTCTGCACGGAGCCGTTGTCGCGCGACCACTTGAAGGTCGCCGTGCCGGCGGTCCCGCCGTCGTGGATCTCCACGCGATACAGCTGGTTCTCCAATCCCTTGTAACCTCCACTCACTGGCACGAGACAGGGATCGGCCGCTCCGGGAATCGTCGCGGTGCTCGTCGTCAACCGCGATGCGGTGGGCCGGATGACGTCTGCCCAACCCGGCACATTCTCGTCCGTCGATGCGCAATCTGCGGCACCGATGTTCGGCAGCACCTTTACCTGCCAGACGGTCTGCAATCGCGCCGTGGTATCGACCCCGACGGCTTTCTCGAGCAGCTCTGGATGCTGGAGGTGCGTGACCTCGCGTTGCCAGACGTCGAGGTATGCCAGGTGGGGTCCGCCAGCCGGCAGCGCTGGCGGTGCGGGATAGTACGGCTGCTGGAGGTAATCCACCTCCACCGTGCCCATCAACTCAGCGGTAGATGGGTCCCACTCGGGAGTACCGGTGCCGTGATTCTCCACGAGGATTCCATCCACGTACATCCGGCCCACGCCAATCGAGATCTTTCCGCCCGCCGCCGTGATGCGGAAGGCGTCCTTGGTCACGAGCGGTACCGTGGTTCGCCCGAGCGTGTCGAGGGTGCCGGCCTGGACGCGCCGAACCAGTTGGGCAACCAGCTCGTTCCAGTCCGCATCGAGCTGCACGCGCCCCTGCTGCATCACGACGCCGAGGAAGTCGTTCCATGGGCTGAAGGTGAAGCGGCTGACGTCGAGACTCATGGCATTCCCCTGTCGATTTCGTGGATGATTCCCGATTCCAGCCCCGCCCGGAGATACTCGGCCAACCGCAACTGCAGGTTTCCTTCACGAGTCGACGCCAGCACGTGGTGAAACGCGCCCATCTCGTCCTCGTCATCAGCGCCACGCCGGATCGCGGCATCGCAGGTGGGCGAGAGACGTCCGTATGCCGGTGTTCCGTAGCGGACCGACACCATGCGCGGCGCGGGCAGGCCGTCGTCGCGAGGCAGGCACCGGTGTCGCCGCGGTACGCGAGACCCGACAGGCAGCCAGGAGAAGCGGACGCACCCTGCCTGCTTCTGCTGCACGTGCACCGCGACCGGCCACGCGTCGCCGCTGGCGAGGCTCGCGAGCAGGAGGCTGTTCGAGACACGCGGCATCTGCTGCGCGTGGACCTTGCCGATCACCGTGCAGCCGTCGAGCGACAGGCTCGGGCCGACCGACACACCATCGACACCGGCGCAGGCCACCAGTTCGTGGCTCGTGGCATCGATGATGGAATCCGTGGCCTGCACGCGCGAGCGCTCATGCGCGCGGACACCGCCGACGATCGAGCCCGCGACGACGACGCTCGTCGCCGGGATCCCGATCACGAGCGACGGCTGACCCGGTTGCGCGGGCTGGCCGTCGGCGGTCAGCCCGCGGCCCGGTACCAACGTGACGTGCGCGAGGTGCAACTTTCCGAGCACATTGCCTGGTTGAGCCGGCACGACGAGCTCGCGCCCACTTACGAGCAGGCCGTTCACCGAGAACTCGCTGGCGGCGTCCCCGGTGATAGTGAATGGACCGCTCAACGCCAGCGACGGACGACGCTCGTTCGCGCTGCGGAGCTCGACCCGCTTTCCGGCCGCGACGTGAACGGTGAGCGTCTCCTCGTAGCGCGCGTTGTCGGTGACGACCACCACCCCGTCGCCGCCAAGAGCGTCGAGCGCGGCCTGAATCGTCAGGTGATCGCCGGGAACGCGAAGCACGACCTGTCCCGGCAGCTCGGCAAAGCTCGCCGCACGCTCGTACTCGCCCCCGCCCATTTCGGCGCTGAATCCATAGTGGTACGTGACGTCGATCCTCGTGACCGGGACCGCGGGCGCGGCCGGCAGTCCGATCCGACCGCGCACCGCGTCGACCGCGACGACATCGTCATTCGGGAGGTGGCCCCAACTCACGCCCGCGTCGGTGAGATCGCACGAGCGCACGCGCGCGGCCGGCACCGGTACGAGCGACCCATTCAAGTAGATCGCCAGGCTCAACCCCTCGCCATAGAAGTCCTGTCGCGGGGCGCGGAGATCCGCGTCGAGCGCACGCCGTGAAAGCGGCATCGGCACGTTGACCGGCTCGGCCAGGTGCGTGATGCTCTCCTCGCGAAGCGGCGATACATAGATCGATGCGTCGTGACCGAGCGGGCTCATTACGTACCGGCGCGCGTCCACGCGCACGGCGCGCGATCGCGTGGCGGAACGGGCGGCGATTGGCCAGACGAAGATGCCCACGTTGGGGATGTTGTGCCGACCGCGCCCGCTCGCGATGCGTCGCACGTCCACCGTGCGTGAGGCGCTGTCGAACGCGGTGTCGATGCGCTCGAGTGCGCGCCACCGGCGCAGGTCGGGCGAGTACAGGTTCCGCGGGCGAACGTGGTTCATGTACTGCGTGGTGCCGAGCGTCTGGAAGAACTCCACAGCCCGCGAATGCCAGCCCGTCACGTCGCGCGCCAGTTGTTCGAGCACCACGGCGGTTCCCTTGCGCCGCCGAAGCGCGATCGTGTGTGCGACCTCCGCGCGAGGGCTGCCCAGCTCGTCCTGGGCCCCGGAGCGGAGCGCGCGATAGCCCACCAGGTCTCCGATGTACGGTACGACCCAGGGCGCGCACGTCTCGATGAAGAGGTTGTCGTAACTCTGCTCGAGATCCTCCTCCATTACGCGAAGCTGCTCGTCGAACACCGCGAGGAGCGATTCGAGTGGACCGGCGAGCGCGGCCTCGCTCAGGAGCGCGAGCCGCTCGTCCTCAGCAAGCGTGAGGGGCTGCCCCGCGTCCACCATCGCCTGGAGGCGATTGTATTCATCCCGCTCCGCGGCGGGAAGCAGCGCGGGCGTGACGACCTGCGCCTCCGCATCGCGTACGCGGAGCAGCGCCGGTAGTTGGGAGAAGAGCGTCTGGCTCGAGCGGCTCATGGCATGATGCTCAGTTGAAGCGCGTCACGATCGAGCGTGAGCAGCTCCGCGGCACTCACCGAGCCGTCCGACTGCACAGTCGACATCGCCGCAAGCAATCGCGTGCCCGATTGCGGCCAGTGGATCCCCCAGTCCATGGCGTAGAGCTCCGCGATGTCTGCGGCAACGACGTGCTCCACCGTGTGGATCACCGCGTAGATGCCGTCCGCGCTCACCTGCTCGCCGAGTGACCGCGCATTGAAGCTGAACGCCGCCACGAGCGCCCCGCGCACGGCATCGATGCTCTTTGCCGCATCGGCATCGGGATGGAACTTGACCGAAGCGCTGAGCCCGAAACGGATGCGCCGGTAGTTCCGCACGCTGATCGGAAGCCTCGCGTCCCCCGAGTTACGCAGCGCGTTGATCAGCTTCTGCTGTGTGGAACCTCCCTCGGGGATATCACCGCCGTCCTGGCCAGCAACGGTGATGTGAACGCCACGCGAGCGTCCGTCGGTGATCCACAGCGCGGCCGACTTCGCGATACCGGCGAACGCGCGCGCGAAATCCGAGTAGTCCTGCACGGACACCGCACGGTCGAGCGTGAGGATGCGCAACGGCGCATTGTCTCGAGCGCCCGACAGCTGTTCCGCATCCTGGCCACCTGTTGCCGGCAGGGGATTCGTGACGCCGCGAACGCCGAGAGGCCGCGAGAGCAAGGTCGTCAACTTGCCGGCGCGCACGTTGCCCTCCGCGCCGAGCCCCTTGCGATAGTGCAGGCGGATGTTCGTCTGTCCCGTCGGGAGGCGCGCGCCTTCCTCACCATCGCCGAACAGCACCGACGTCACGCCGGAATCGTCCTGTACCAGCTCGTAGACCCGGTCGTGCGCCCCACGATCATGCAGTGACGGCACCTCGTTCCATCGGAGGTCGTTGGCGCGCACCGTCAACGTGGACGACGCGCCCCGCGGATCCGCCGATGCCACGTACGTCAGCGGTGCCTGCCGGAGTGTGAAGCGCTGGTCGCGCGCCGACGCGTCGCCATTGCCGGCCAACTCATCACGCACGGTCTCGCCATGACTCGCGGGAACGACATTGCCGAACACGACGACGCTCTCCCGCACGAGCGCCGTCGGCAGCGCGGGTGTGATGCGGATGGTGCTGCGGTCGCTTCCGAGCGTGACCTCCTCGATCGTCGCCGCGTGTGCGACGAGGTGCCCGCCATCGGCGGCAATGCCCTGCGCGATGATGCGCCGGCCCGGCAGCAGGCCGTCAACCACACCAGCGAGATCCAGCACGCTGCCAGCGACCGGCTCCGTGACCGGCGTCCGGGCACGGGCAAGCTGCTCGGACTCCAGGAGCACGCTCGTCTCCTGCACCGCGTTGGCGTAGATGGACAGGCGGTCTCCACTCAGCCGCAGCAGCGTGGACTTGCCCGAGAGCGCGAACTCGGCGCGCGAGGCGTCGCGCGCCCCCTCGATGGCGAAGAGCTCGGAGTAATCCGGCTTCACGAGCACGGCCCAGCCGCCCTCGAGGACACTGGGGTAGCTCCGGTCGAGGCTGATCGACCGGTTTGCGCGGCCCGGCAACGTGCGCGCGAGACTCCCCTCGCGCAGCAGGCCCGCGGTCCTCGTGAGCGGCCCGTGCAGGCGGTTGATGCCGCGCTGCGCTGCGTCGAAGATCCTTCGCACGGGCGATGCGGCGAGCGAGAAGGTGGCGCTCCCCCCCTGGAGAATCGGTCGCAGCAGGTCCGCCGCACTGGTGCCTGCGCTCACCGGGTCGGACGATTGGACCAGCGAGCGCATACTGCTCCCCAGGTCGTTCATCGTGCGCTTGACGACCTCGGGGCTCGGGGCATCGACATCGTCCACGAGCACCGCGAACAGCAGGAGTGCGACGCGAGGATCCGAGAGCACTGCGGCCGTGATGAAGTACGGCAGGGCGGTCGCCGCCTCGTCGCCGGCCATCTCTGCCGCGGTCGTCACGCCATCGGTCGTTGCGCCGGGCATGTGCGGCTCGACCAGTAGGGACATCTCGATGCGCGCGAGATACGCGACCGCCGCGACATTGGCGACGGCCGCCTCGATGACCGTCGCGTTGCTGTGGCGGAAATCATTCGCGGCGTCGGCGATGTCGGCAACGCCCGTGGTGATTGCACCGAGCGCACCCGTGGTGGGTGAGCCCACGGCACTCGCGAGGTCGGCGATGCCCGTGGTCCAGCCGGCGGGCGGAACGATGGACGGAGGCGTGATCGTAGGCGCCGTTGGCAATCCGCCAGTCGTGGCACTCCCGACATTCATGCCAGGATTGGGGCCTGGAGCCACCTCGAGGAGCCAGTTGATCGGTGCGACGAGACGATTCATCGCCTGGGCCACGGAGTCCACCCGCCCGGTGATCACGTTCAAGCTGGAAGACATCGCAGTGCCGGCGATGCCCACCATCTGCTCGATCGGTTCCATGATCGTCAACGCGATCTGCCCAACCGCGTCGGGAATGGCCTTCGCGACCTCGAGCGCCGAGGTAGCCACCGTTCCCGGAAGCTTTCCCACCTTCTCGACGACGTTGCCCGCGCTGCCCAGGACCGACGTCACCGACATGAGCCCCTCGCGCCCGAGCGATACGGCCTCTGCGCGGGCCATGTCGCGGAGCACTTCTGCAGCCTGCACCGGCGACACGAACGCGCGGATCTCGCGTCCACTCCCGGTCGGCGCGAAGATGTCGTACCCGGGCCATCCCCCCTTGCGATGCTCGTCCGTCAGCTGAGCCTTGTCACCCACGCCGAGGTAGCTCGCCTTGAACTCGTCGGTGAGGGCATTCCAGTCGGGCGCGTTGTGGCCGAAGATCGATGCTCGCTTGCGCAGCGCGAACACGAGTGGCTCACTGGCCGGAAACATCGCCGGACTCACGGAGCCGAGCGGCTTGCCCCAGGTGATCCGGGTGCGGTTCAGCGCTGCGTCTGTCTTCACGGCGGTCACGTAGCGCACGTCCCAGCGATTGCTCTTCGGATCGCGCACGAGCTCGTCGCCGACGAACAGGATGGCGTCGCCGGGCTGGAGTTGCGTCGATGTGCCCGCGAGCCACGTGCTCGTCGCGCCGAAGCCCGGTGGCCGATCCTCGTCCGGCAGGATCGTCATCGCATTCCACTCTGGACGCGCCGCAATCGTCTCGAGCGTCTCGAAGGTCTGCGGACGCTCGTCCTGGCCTGCCACGCTCTGTACTCGCACACCTGGTTCGAGCGTGACGACGTCGGGTACACCGGAGACGGCATCGCCGGGATCGCGACTGGCACCGGCCACCTTTGCGGGCGGACGATCGAGCGCGAAAGCCAGCCATGTCGCCGCCGCCACGCCGGGCGCCAGCTTGTACCCGATGAGCGAGGCGAGCTCCAGCACAGAGCGGCGTTCCGTCGCCGTTCGCAGGTAGTTCTCGTTCGCGATACGCTCCTGGTAGAAGCTCAGGACGTCGGCCATGCAGGAGAACGCATCGCAGAGTGCGATGGTGAAGTCGTCGTCATCGCGCGTCGTGAGCTGCCCGAGCGCCGGGAACTCAGTCGATGAGAGTCGCGCGAGGAGTGATTCGCGGAAGTCGCCGTACAGGCCGACGCGCGTGCTGATCGCCGACAACGCCGGCCGATTCCACACTCCGCGCGGCGTCTCGGCTTCGAGTCCCTCGCAGCATCCGCAGTCGGTGTCGTCGCGCATCGCTACTTGCCGCCGGCCAGGGTGATGTGCAACGAGCCGCGCTCCGGAAAGCTGCGATCGTTGTCAAGACGCGCGATCTCGAGATGTCCGAGTGACATCACGCCATCGTGGCGCGCCTTGACGTCGTCGCTGCTGCCGCGTCGAGCGAGGCTCGTCACCTCGACCGAGTCCACTCCCTCGACGCTGCGCGCGGCCGCGTAAATGGGGCTCAGGTACACCGGTTGCCCGAAAGTGAGTGCGTCGGGGTGGAACAGCCCGCGCCGGCCATCGGGCAGATCCCGATTGCCCAGGACGTCGAGCAGCTCGGCGTGCACGTCACTGCGGAAATGTCCCGGCGCCACGCAGACCTTCAACGCGATTTCGAGCGCGACGTACGCCGGCTCGTGCACCGCCACGTCGTGACCAGCCATGCGGAACGGCTCGATGAACGCCTCGAGGCGCGTGCGATCCTCGTCCTCCATGGGCTCGGCGTTCTCGCGATCGACTGCGACGAACATCGTGTGCCAGCTGCCGGTCCATCGCTGGCGAGCGGCCGCGTGCTGCACGTCGTCCGAGCGTTCGGTCACGGTCGCGTAGTCGAGCGGGGTGGCGGCGCGCTCCTGCGTGCGGAACGCCTGCGGCGCCCGGCGACGTATCTGCTCGATGTTCTCCGGTTCGCTGCCGCCGCGCGCCGGAAGCGGGTTCCTCACACCGGCGATGCGCACGTCGTCGCTGACGACGTGCGCGATCGTGTCGGCGCCGACATTGCCTGCGGTGCCCTGCCCTACGCGATACCGCGCGACGAATGCCGTTCCGGGTTCCGGCCGGCGTCCGTGCACATCGTCGCCGAACCGCAGCGTGGCCGACCCATCGTGCTCCGTCTCGACGACGAAGTGGTCGTCGCCCGACTCGCTGTCCAGCAAGTTGGGTTGCGCCTGCCAGCGGACGGTCGAACCGATGGGCTCCGTGGCTGTGAGTCGCACCACCGCGAGGGCGCTGCCGCGCGCCAGTGCTCGTGACGCCGGCGCCTCGCGATCGAATGCGACGCGAGACGTCCGTGGGCCCGCGCCGGACATCACGCGCTTGATGACAGTCGCGGCGTGCGTCAGCGGACGCTCGGCCAATGTCCAATGCACGCGGCCCGCGGGCATGTTGCCCAGCGCCTCGGACGAAATCGTCGCGCCGTGATCCGCGAGAACGATGTTCCCGCGCGCCACGCTGACGTCTCGAATCAGGCTTGCGCCGTGGTCCTCGTCCGTGCGCGATGAGATGCACAACGGGAACGGCAGCCCATCGGCGCGCGCCCACTCGATCTCGGTGATGTCGACGGGCACCGCCGGGAGCGGGTCGACGAGCGCTGCTCCGCTCTCCGTGTGCCGAACAGACGTGACACGCACCGCATGGCGATGACTCGGATCCGCATCAGCCGGCGAGCCGGTGGACGGGCCCTTCACCTCCTCGAAGATCACCACGTCCCCGACGCCGAGCGTATCGAGGTGTCCCACGAGCGTGGCGGACGTCGCGCCTCGGGGGAGGCAACAGCGGTCGTCGCCCCAGGTGTGGATCCTCATCGTGTGATGCACCGCGTGCAGCGTGACCGGCGTTGGCGCCTCCGGCCACAATTCGCCCGAGGGATCGCGCGCCTCGAACACCACCGGCTGCGCGGCGAATGCGTCGCGGCGGGTCGGCGAATCCGGATCGGCGGGCACACGCGCCGGGATGCGGCTCACCCGCGACAGGAACTGGATGTGCCGCAGGTCGATCACCGCGCTCGGCACGCCGGCAGCCAGCTCGAGCTGGAGCCAGCTGCGAGCATTGCTTCCTTCGTGGATCACGTAGTCGACGAGCTGCACGTGCCGGCGAAGCGACGTCCGCCGGCGTGCGGTGCCGAGATACGCTTCGGTGGCGATCGCATCCTGCCAGTAGGAGAGCTGGTCGCCGGCAAATGCGAGAAGCTCGACGAGCGTGATGCCGAGGTCCGCCGGAGTCGTCGCGCGCCACTCGGGTGCGACCTGCCGGATACGATCGAGCATGAGCCGGCGAAAGCTCCCATAATCCTTGGCGAGGTAGTCGATCTCCGGTGACGACTGCGGCGGTTCTGCGCAGGTCACGCGCGGCTCACAGTCGAAGTCCGTCGGACACTCGACCTTGAACGAAAACGCGACGGTGCTCATGCGCGGGTCGAACGGCGCGGGAGGACGCCCGTCCGTCGCGGAGCGGCGCAGCGCGAGCGTGTACGTCGAGAAGTCACCGGTGGATGCGGTGCCCACGGCGAGCACGTGACTCGCGTTGGGCAGTGCCGAGAGGAAGGCGCGTTCGGCGGGTGTGGTCTTGGCCACGGGCGCTGCATTCGCCGGCCCGACCCACTCGACTCCAATGTTGCGGAGACGCTCGCCTCCCGTGATGAGCACGTTCTCCACCGCAAGCGGCGGAATCGGCTTGAGGCAGCGCACGAGCAGCGTCTGTTGCCGCTTGCTTCCCGCGGGTGCCTCGCGATCCACGACCTCGAGGTAGTCGATTCCGTTGAGCACCGCATGCGCGGCGACTGCGTTCCGGCGATGCTCGTCGCGGCAGGTGTACCGGCTCATGCGCTCGCTCCATCGCGGACGAACGTCGAGCGCGTGCGCGCCCCGCTGCGGCGAATGACGTACTGCACCGTTACCCGCAGCACCGCATCGTCGGCATCCACCGCCACCTCCTCGACGGCGATGATGTTGCCCAGCCACTGCTGGAGTCCGCCCTGGACCAACAGCTGCGTGGCGGCCGCGAGCTCGGTGCTGTTTGGCGCGAAGACCAGTTGTCGCACGCCGCTGCCGAAGTCGGGGCGCATCACCCGCTCCCCCGGCGTCGTGAACAGCACCTGCTCGATGAGGCCGCGCACCCAGTCCTCGTACGACGCACGCGCGGTGCGCCCGGGTCCGTCGAAGCCGTAGGGGAATCGGACATTCATCTCAGGTCCCGGTGACGCGCGTCTGCGCCGAGGTGATGAGCAGCGGCGTCGCGTTCGGCGCGCATACCGCCTGGCTGTCCATCAGGAGGACCGGCTGCCCGTCGGACGTGACTCGCGTGGCGCCCGTCACCCAGCTCGCCGTGACGCAGGGCGTAGGCACGCCGCTGATCTGCCACGTGCAACCGGCGACGGAGTAGGGCGCCGTCATCATCACGATCGGTTGACCGCCCACGTTCACGCGCGCGCTCGGCGACGTCGGCGACGCGTTTCCCGCGTGCGAGCACATCACGCTGGCACCGACATGCAGCAGGGGTCCGGGCATCGACGTCCTCCTAGGTGACGGCGAGCGCGCCGTTGTTGATGGAAACCGTGGGCCCCGACAGCACGACGCTCGCGCCACTGCCGTTCTGCAGGAAGATTCCCATGTCATTCACGATGAGTGAGCACCCACTCGCACTCTTGAGCGTGATGCCGCCCGTCGGGCCTGGCATGTCGGAGATCGTGATGCCGTTCTGCTGCGGCGACTGGAGCGTGAGCGAGGCCGCCGGCGGCGGCGTGAGCCGCGACATCGACGGCATTTCCGCTGCGCCGCCCCAGAAGCATCCCACCCAGATCGGGTAGTCCGGATCGCCGTGCTCGAACTCGATCCACACGCCGGCGCCCACCTGCGGCAGCGCGACCATCCCATGTTGCGGGCCGGCCACGGGGACGCACGGCATCGCCCACGAGCCCGGCGCGAGCGACGTGACGTCCGGCACCTGCACCATGAGCCGACCCATCTGCATGGGATCGATGTTGTTCAGCACCATCCCGCGAAATTTTCCGTAGAAGCGTCCGGAGTCCGTCATGGCCGCACCGTGGGTACGATGGACACGAGGCCATTGCGCGAGAGCGCGAAGCTCTGCTTGAACTCACCGCGCTTGAGCGTGCTCGTGACACTCCGCACGTAGTACAGGCCGTCGTACGCCACGCCGGCGCCTCTCACACCCACGAGCTGGCGTGCCTTGAGCAGCCGGCCGTAGCGACTCACGCTCAGGCTGCCCTTGGCAGTGACCGCGTCCTGCGACTTCGCCGCCTCCGACAACCCGCGATTGATCGCTTCGGCCGGACTGAGATTGGCTGTCTCCTTCATCATCTTCACGTTCGCGAGCGGCGCCGGCAGCGCGCCCAGCGGCGGTTGGAGCGGGTTGACATTGGGGATCGGCAGCGGGATGGGCGCTCGCGTCATTGCATTCTGGATGTACACGATGGGCAGCACTCCCTTCGTCGGGTCGAAGCTGAAGCTCAATGACTCGACGTTGGTGTGTGCATCCATGTCGATGTTGAGCGCCGGCTGCGGCACCCCGACCTTGATCTCGGGACCGAAGTACGCGACGCTCGTCCCGGGTGCCGGACCGGGCTCGATGTAGAACACGTAGCCCGCATTGCGAGCGAGATGCTGGATGTAGTTGAGGTCCGTCCCCTTGTGACTCGGCGTCCGGTCCGTCGGGATGGGGACGTCGAGGTTGAGTGGCGGAATGGGCAGCGGGATGATCCCAAACGCGGCGTACTTCGCGCAGATCACCGCGACGCGCGCCGGCACTGGCATCGCGGGATATGGCAGGCCGCTGAAGTCCACCATGTCCATCACCTTGGTGAGGTCTTCGCCCGTGACCGTGATGCGGCCGGGTGCCCCACTCTGTCCGGCCTGCACCTCGACGTTCGTCATCACGCCGTCGAACAACACCGTGGGGGTGCCCTTCATGGTCACGACGAGCATCACGCGCAGCGGTGGCGTTCCCGCGCTGGTATTCTGCGCGCCAGCCAGGAGGAAGATCGCATTCAGTGCCGAGCGACTGTCGATCCTCAGCGCGATCTGGAAGCCGCTCGCCGAACCGGCAGCCGTCGTCACCGTTACGCTCTCGAGCGCATCGAGGACGACCCGTGGCACCGGCAGGGGAATGACGGGGCCCATGAGCAACGTGAGGTGTACGCCGTCAATCATCGGCTGGGCCCGGGACGCCTTCCGGTAATGCAACGCGCACCGTGTCACCGGCCGTCTCGACGAGCGACGCGGGACGCATCGCGCCATTCGCGTCGCAGAGCTGCCAGAGCAGCTCGGGATCGCCGAGGTACCGGTAGGCCAGGTTGTCGAGGCGGTCGCCTTCGACCACCCGGTGCTCGAGCAACGTCGCCAGTCGTCGGCGGTCGGGAACGAAACGGCGTCCCAGGAACGCGACGGTGCGGCCGTCGGGCGTCACGAGCACCGACGTCGCAATGCCGTGATAGCGGCTGCTTCGGGGAAACAGCGGCGTGGCGAGTCCACTCCCTTCGAGAAAGGCGCGCAGCGGATCCATCATGGCACCCCCTCGATGCCCATCGCCGCGAAGGTGCCCGCGCCCGCCTTGCCGGCCAGCGCTTCCTTGCCCTTGAGGTATCCCATGAACAGCGCGCCACCCTTATGATCGAACCCGAGGTCGTCCACGCTGAGGACCCGAAGGCCGAGGTTGACCTTCGCGCGCAGCGGGTTGAGTGCGGGATCGAATGCTTCCTCCGTGACGCTGAAGTCCGTGACGCGCACGGGAACGATCCGCGTCCTGCTCCACACGAAGAGCACCAGCGGCGTCGGCATCGGGAGGATCTCGAGCGTGCCGGCCTTGGCGAGCAGGTTGTTGGCGGTGAGTTGTGCGCTCGTGGGATAGAGCAGGAGTTCGAGGGCGGCGAGCTGCGGCTGGATGCCGTGTTCGACCGTGGCGGCATGATCGCCGGGAAACTCGAGGTGGTCGGCCGCATCGATTTCGGCCTCGAGCTTGTACGACTCGATCGGCGGACCCTTGAGCCGGAGCGCGTCGGAGCGGTCGGCTTCGGTGGCGACACTCTGGACCTGGAAGCTCCTGGTGAGGGTGTCGGGGTTGTACTGGAGGGAGATGATGCGCTTGACCTGTCCCGACGCTGCGTCGACGAGGACGAGGCCGGCCTTGAGGAGCTTGGGGGAGTTCGAAAAGCCGGTCATGTCAACGGGCTCCCATTGGGCGACGCCGCAGCGACCGGCCACTGGCGTTGCAGAAGTGCAACGAGCGGAGAAAGGACGTAGTCGCGCACCGCGCGAGCCGCTGCAGGATGGTCACGCAGTAGCCGCGCGATTGGTGGCGATGTGGCGTAGTAGGCGCTCACGAACGCACGGCCAATGACGTATGACATCAACACGCGGTCGCGCCACGCGCGGAGGTACACGACCTCCGGTGCAGTCGGAGAGCCGTAGCATGCTGTTGCGATGAAGCATGCGTACGCCGCGACGCAGGCGGCGCCATCGGGCTGCTCCTCGAACTCCCTGGCGATCTCGTGTGCCTTGGGAGCTTCGAAGGAGAACGTCACGACCTGCTCCCACAGCGGGTTGTTCGAGACGAACGTCTTGTCTCGGCCCAGTGTGCCACAGTTTTCACACCGTGAGAGCGGGCCGGTCGTGGCCTCGACCGGATTCTCGCCGAGCGATGCCCGTACGAGCGCTACGTCGTTGAACTCGAGATCGAATGGACTCTCGGGTGGTGTCTCGGTGAATGGCTGCCAGCGGCCCGATGTGTCCTCGAAGCTGACTTTCATCGACGCGTGGACGAACGACGGCTTGCCTGCCTGCTCTCGGGCGCGCAGTGCGTCCAGATAGCACGATTTCATGATTCGCCCGATGTGCGGCGCGATCTTGAGTGCAATGCGTGCCTGCATCGCGGCTTCCAGGCGGTCTCGATGTGCCTTCTCGAGCGTCTTCAGCATCGCCGTGAGCTTTGGCACGACCACGAGCTCGTACGCGACCGTGGCTGCGAGCATCGCGAGATCGAGGACCATGCTGCCGCCCGCACGAAGGACACCGCGGCCCATTCGCGCCGAACCCGCTGCGAATCGGCGTGTTCCTCCCTTGGGCGTGACGGCGGTCTCAGGGAGCGACGTCGCCACGGCCACGCGCTGCGTCAACTTCGGTGACTCCTTCCCGGCAGTCGGAACGGGTTCCGCCTTCGCCTTGGGCACTCGCTCCGGTTCGGAGACGGGTGCGGGCAAGCGGTGAACGCGCGCCGACTGGTCGCTGACGAACCGCTGGGATTGCTCCGGGTCGATGATCGTCAGCGTCGCACCCGGCGGCAACACGGTGCTGATGCCAGGGGACGTCCGTCGCCCCGATTTTTTCTCCCAGTCACCAGACTCCGCGTCCCATCCTTGCGAGCCGTCGCAGATGCTGCATGGTGCACGTTCAATGAGAAGGGTCGCGCTCCCGATTTTCTGCTGATGCATGATGGCGGCAGCGTGTCCCTCCACATGCATCGCGATATTTCCCTGCGATGCGCCGCCGCCGGTGAACCCCTCGCCGGGTCCCCGAGGAATGCTGCCCCGATGCGTCCCGCCCCATGGACCGCCGTCCTCGCCACTCTTGACGTACATGTCCTTGCCATCGACGGACAGGACGCCGACGATCGTCGGGTTCGATTTCGTCGGTTGCGCCGGAAGGTTGAAGAACTTTCGCGCCTCCCGGATCTTCGTCCACTCCAACTTCGTCAGCCCGTTGGCGCGAACACCGGAGCCTGAGGGAACGTCCCCTGGTCCCGCGCGAGCCACCGCACGCGCCGTTGGGGTGAGCGTCGGCACCGGCGTGCCGCCCAGCACCGCGCGCGACGCCGCCGACGCCTCTCGTTCGCTACGGTCGCCTGGCCGACTGCGCGACAGCCACGGCGGGCTGGCGGCGCGCTGTTGAACGGTGTGCGCTAGCTCGTGCGCGAGGAGACGCTGCCCGCGAACCGTCGCGGGCTGGTACGCATGGGTGGCGAAGTACATGTTCTGTCCGGTCGTGAACGCGAGCGCGTTGATCGAGCGCGCCGCGGCATGACTGACCGGGTTGTCGTGCACTCGGACCTTGTCGAAGCTCACCCCGAACCCGGCTTCCATGCGCCCCCGGAAGGACGCGTCGAGCGGATGCGCGCCGACCATGGCGCTCGGGCGCGCAAGCGCGTGTGCCAGCGGCGCGCGGGGCTCGGGTGCGGACGTATGCTGGGTCGCGGAAGCTCTCATGGCGTGATCCCTAGAGCCTCGTTGTGCACGGCGCACATCCGGCAGGATCGCCGTCGCCTTCAGGCAGCCGCTCGAAGTAGTTGGCCTCGAGACCCGCCTTGGTCAGTCCCCGCGCCGAACCGGCCTCGAAGAGGGCAACGCCCTTCCGGATGGCCTGGACATCCCGCGGATCGTCCTGCGTCTCGCCGCGGGCTTCGGCCACCTGCGCCGTCGAGGCGCCCCACAGCAGGAATGCCTCGCTGAAGCCCGCCGCCCGGCCGACGTAGCCGAAGTGGATGTTCGCGGGAGCTTCGAACGTCATGCACTGCCCATCGATTGTGACGGAATAGAGTCGCCCGAGGCAGTTCCGGCGGCAGGACGTGCGGTTCCCCAGCATCACGCCGAGGTCCTTCTTGAAATCCCACTCGCCTCCAGTGCGAACGAGCCACGCCCACGTGGCGAGCGCAACGGTATCGTACGGCAGCATGTCGCTGTCGTTCTTCTCCCGCATGTCGGCCACGACCGCACTGGACGCATTGGTTTCCATCTGGTCCATCAGCCACGGCGTGACGTCCGGTCCGCACACCTTGGGCGCATCGGCCGGCGCGGCTTGCGCCGCTGTCGTGTCGCCCTCGGCAACGTCGATCGTGCCGCTGAGACAGCAGTTGGGATTCGTGTTGTTCGTCCACACGACGAGGCGGTAGGTGCCGGGGGTGAGCCCCTCCCACGTTCTCGTGTACGGGACGCCGGTGGGATAGTCGCGGGTGCCGTACTCATTGTCGAACACCACGCCGCTCTGTACGAGTGTGACACGGTACGTCTCCCGCCCGCACCGGACGGGATCGGTTCCCTCGTACTCATCGCTCGCCTGCCACCGAGCGTTGATCGTCACGCTGAGACGACCGTCCGTGACCTTGAACGGTCGGGATGTCAGCTGATGGCGGCACACGTCGACCGTACTCGAGAAGAGCGGCGCACGCATGAGCATGGAGCGGGCAACGGAGGTCACACTGGCCTCGCCCACGCGCCCTCCGGTACGGCCCGACATCACGCGTTGCGATGCGGCATCGGCTTCGCGTTCGTATGCGGCATTCGGGTCGCCCATCGTCAATGGTCCCGATTGCCGCGCTGCGCCGCGCTGCTGCAGCACGTGTGTCAACTCGTGCGCGAGCAACCCGCGTCCTTCCGTCGATGCCGGTGAGTAGAAGTGCCGCCCGAACACGATGTCGTTGCCAACGGTGTACGCTCGAGCATCCACGGCGTGCGCAGACCGCGCCGCGACATCATCGGTGTGAATTCGTACACCGCCGAAGTCGTGACCAAACCGCGACTCGAAACTCCGGCGCGTCGCGGCATCCATGGGCGCTCCCGGCGATCTCTGGACCGCGAGACGCGCCTGCCTGCACTGCGCGCACTCACCAGTCGGGCCGACGGGGCGACCACACGCACACGTGCGTGGCGCCGAACGCGCACGGGACGGTTCCGAAAGCGCGGACTGCTTCACCGTGCTGGGCATGACTGCCGCGCTTGCCTTCACCATGTCGCCGCCGTGATGGTGCGCGTCATGGGGCCAACCGGCGCGCGATCGACCGCCCAGCCTCTTCACCGACCTGGCGCGCGGGGGCGCGCGGGGCGACCACCACGGGCGGCGTTCGCATGGAATCGGCGGAAGCGATGCCCATGATCCCCTCGACGTCACTGCTGTCGCCGAGGGCGCGAGCCAGCTGTTCGTGCAATCCTGCTGCGATCAGGTGCTGGTCCTCCGGTCGAAAGCCACGGAGCACCAACGACTCGATGTGCACGATGACGCGCCTCACACCCACCCCCGCGTCTCCGCATCGGACAGCGAGCGCTCCCGCTTGCTCGCATCCTGGTGCGCCGCCTCGAGCAGCGTTGCCATCGACACCGGCTGCTCCGCTGCCGCCGCCGCAAACGCGGCATTCACCGCAATGTTACGGATCGCGCCGCCCGTCACATTGAGCCGCGCCAGCTTCGCGAAGTCCAACCCCTCGGTCGGCGCGCAGTCCGGAAACGCGCGCTGCCAGATCGCGTCGCGCATCGCTTGATCGGGAAACGGGAACTGCACCACGAAGCGCAACCGTCGCATGAACGCCACGTCGAGCGACGACTTCAGGTTCGTCGTGAGGATCGCGAGGCCGCGATACGCCTCCATTCGCTGCAACAGGTAGCTCACCTCGATGTTCGCGTACCGGTCGTGGCTGTCCTTCACCTCACTGCGCTTTCCGAACAGCGCGTCGGCTTCGTCGAACAACAGGATCGCACCACTCTCCTCCGCGGCATCGAACACTCGGCGAAGATTCTTCTCCGTCTCGCCGATGTACTTGCTCACCACGGCCGACAGGTCGATCCGGTACAGGTCGAGCATCAATTCCCGCGCGAGTACCTCCGCCGCCATCGTCTTCCCCGTGCCGCTGTCGCCCGCGAAGAGCGCCGTCACGCCGAGCCCTCGCGCGCCCTTGTCCGCGAAGCCCCACTCGTGATGCACCTGAAGGCGATGCCGCACGTGCGTGGCGATCTGACGAAGCGTCGACGCCTGCGCCTCCGGCAGCACCAGGTCCTCCCACCGCGCCGTCGCATCGACTCGTTGCGCCAGCTCGTCGAGCTTCGGCCGAACGATCGCGCGGCACGCGTCCCACATCACCGCATCGGTGTGCTCGCGATTCGCGAGCGATGGCGCAAGCCGGCTTCCGTACTCTCCAATCGTCCGCGCGCTCAGCTGGAACTGGCTCGCGATGCCGTCCAGCGTGCCATTCAACATCCCGGCCGTGTCGCCGAGCGCCTGCTGCCAGAGCTCGCGTTGCTCGCGCGCGTCGGGCTTGTCGATTCGGACGCGAAGGCTGTGCTGCTCGAGCGCCGGGGGTCGCGAGCCGCTGATGAACACGAGGCTGCGGAGCCGCTCCATGCACCGAACCGCAGCGCGTTGCATGGACTCGGCCCCGCAGAGCACGAGGAGTGCGCCGCCCATCAGCGTCGCCTCGCGTTCCCACAGCGTCGCAAAGGCGTCGAGCTCCGCGGGCCCGGTGGGCATGTCGTCGACCCGCATCACGTACAGGGACAACTCCAGCGCAGTCGCGACTGCCGTGGCGACGTCCGCTTGTCCAAGGGCGTCGTCTCCCGTCAGCACGACGACCGGTGCGCCGGCCGACGATGACCGCTCGATTGCGGTGCACAGTTGCTCACCCGCCTCACGATGCAGGCCTGACATGGCGCGCACCGGGACAGCAGGCTGCAGCAGGTTGCGGAGCCTCGCGTCGAGGTAGTTGACCCCGGCGAGGTAGTGAAGCACACGCTCGTCGATGCGAAGCCGCCCCCGCACCACGCTCGCGGCCTCGTCGAGCTCGACGAGCCGCCACCGGCGCAGTGGACGAATGGGAGTCGTCGCACTCCAGTGCGGCTCCGCGAGCGCAGCGAGCACGACCCCGAACGTCGGCGCGCCACTCCCGATTCCATCACTCGCGATACTGAGCTGCGCGGCGAGTGCCGCATCCATCTCCACGCCGGCACATACCAGGAGCACGTCGCGCTCGAACGCGCTGAGGCCGAAGCTTTCCGCAAGCTGATCGATCGCTGCGACGTCGGGCATGGCGGCGCGTGCCGACGCTACGTCTGCACTGAGCATCGCCGCGTCACCCGGCGCCCCGAAGGCGTGACGCAGCCGAGCGAACTCGGCGACGAGCAGCCGCTGGTTCGCATCGGTCCACTCGCCCGCCAGGATCGGCGCGGTCATGTGATCGTCACCCGCTGTGGCAGGAATGCGGCGGGCGTCGCGAGACGATCGACGATCGGACTCTCCATGCCATCCACGCGCAATCGCGCCAGGTGAGCTCCCACCGGTGCGTCCGGCACCACGAAATCGAGCGACGACACGGGCGCGACGAACGCCTCGGGCAGCACCTCGCGCGTGCCCAGCACGAGCGACACCGACTGGCCCGCGCGCACCTGCGGCTGCACGCCGAGGGTGAAGCGCGCGGTGCCGGTCACGTCGCGCGCGACGGTCCTCGGCAGCCCGGTGATCCACGGGAGGACGGCGAATCCTGCGGCATTCGTCTCTCGCGGCAGCGCTTCTCCAGGCACGACCAGCCGCGCTGACACGCGATAGACTCCCGCCGGAAAGTCGGCCGATCGCGCGGCGGGAATCACGAACTGCATCGATGTCGTTGCGGGAGCACCCGTTGCGGCAAGCACTTCGGTAACGTCGAACCGGTCGCTCGTCACGAGCACTTCGCGCAACGCGCCGTCGAGCGCCAATCCGGTCAGCGACACCACGTCATCGAGTCGGGCGACGGGCTCTCCGCCGAATCCCGTCACGGCACGAAGCGAAGGAAAGGGCGCCAGAAGGTTCGGCACCACCACCACCCCACGCTCGCGGCGCGACAGCGGATCGAGGGGCCCGCGCGAGATCACCGGCAGCGGAGCAATCACCAGCTCCTCCGCCTCGATCAGGACCACGGTTGCGAGATACGCAGCAGTGGGACGATAGTGCGTTCCCAGCGCGGACCAGAGGCGCGACATTTCCTCGGACGTCATCGACACGGGCGTCAGCCGAATCGGTTCGTACTGGTCGGCCAGCCCGGAGTCCGCTAGCGCACGCAAGGCCGGTGGCAGCACCGCCCCGACGTTCGGCGACGGCATCAGCGCTCGTCTCACCGCATCGCGCGACAGCACTGGCGTCTCGTGCAGCAACTGCATCGCGTAACCCAGCAGGATCTCCGCATGGAGTTCCGCGGCACCATAGGCACTCACGAGGTAGTGCAGGTCGAGTGCGAGCGGTGGATTGCTGAGTCGCCTGCCGTTCCCATCGCGCGAGGGAAGCCGATCATTCCGGTACGCGGCGTTCGGCGACACCTGATGCAGGAAGATGTTGATCTGGGTGTTCTCCGCCGCGCCCGCGGGCACAACTCGATCGGGTGGCAGCGCGGACACGGTCACCGTACTGCCCACGACGCCCGCCACGTTGTGGTTGATCACGCCGTCGTTGAGCAGGTCGCGCAGGACGGCCGTGACCCCCGCGATTGCCAGCGCGCTGCTCACGCGCCGCCTCGTGGCCGTTGCGCGAGGTACTCATCCAGCGACATCGCGCGCGCGCGATCGGCGGGCTTGGGGTTCGGCGTGGCCGGCATGTGCACGGCCGTGACCTCGATGCGCCCGATGGTCACGTGAACCTCAGTCGGCTCCGGTGCGCCAGCGTTGGTCGCGCTCATCGAGTCGCGTCGGGCGACGGCCGCTCTCTGGACGGAGACGCTGTGCGCGCGCGTGGTACGAGGCGGACGATCGGCCGCCGCACGCGTCCCGGCATCATCGGGCACGAGTCGGAAGTCGTCGTCTGCGTCGCGAGCGACCGCGATACGCGTCCGGCCTGTCTCGTCGACGGTGCGCGCTGCCGCGTCCTGATGCGTCGCCCGCACGGGCACCGCATCCGCAACGTCGATGGGCTCAGTGAGCACCCTTTCAGGGGGCGGCTCTGTGCGCCGCACCCGGCGCTGCTCGCGTTCGAGCACGACATGGAGTGGCTGAGGCACGCGCGCAACGACCGCGTCGGCTTCGCTGGGTGCAACCGCCGGCACGGCCAGCTCGGCGGGCGCGCGCGAACCAACGGTGCTCGCAGACTCCGGCGATACCGAGCCGCGGTCATCGCGCGCCTGGGCCAGAAGATGCGAGAAGTATCCGCTCACGACTCGATCATCCTGATGTATTCCCCGCGTCGCCTATCGCTCAACGAAAGGACGTCGTGTTCGGTCCATCCATACGCGCCCGCGAGTGCGTGGACATCGAGAAGCAGCGCTCGCGCCGCCACCTCGATCTCACGCCAGAGGTACGCACCGACGTTGAACCCCATCGACCACACGTGCCCGCACGCATCGCACGAGAGCTCGAGAAGGGTCTGCGCAGCACCGTCAGCCGACGCGAGCGCCATCTCGACCCGCACGACTTCCTCGGCCGTGAGTGCGCGACGGGAACTGTCGTCGTCGCGTACGATGCATGATTCGGCCAGCGCGCGTTCGGCGTCCGCCCCAGCGCGCGCGAGTGCGTGCGCGAGGTCGCGGCTGGTCGGCGGCCGCACGCGTAAGCCATCCACGTCGATGAACGAGGGCGGAGGATCGCAGCGGATGTCCCGTTCCATGAACGAGAACTCGAGCGGAGCGGAACATGCCGGACAATCCACGCGCGCCCCCAGCCGCGATCCAAACAGTGCACAGCGCAATGTGAGCAACGCCTGGTCGCGCTCGCCGACGGGTACGTCGGCCAGTTGTCGCATGCTGCTTCCGGGACGCGCCGCCGCGAGCAGCACCAGCCCTCGGTCGAGGGGATGACGGCCAGCGCCGCGCTCCCAAACGTCGAGCAGCTCGGGTGCCGTGAGCGTCATGGGATGGTCGACACGCGCGTCGCCCTCATGTGAGTATCACACGGCCGTCAGGCGGGCTCGTTGAAGCCCGGCTCACTGGGCTCCGTGACATCGTAATCGCGCTCCCATCCCTCGTTCTCGATCTTGATGCTCTGGATGGCGATCGCGTTCGCGTTGGCGTCGAGGTCAGGCAGCGCCTGGAAATCCGACACCCAGCACCGGTAGACCTTGTAGGCGAGTGCGAGTTGCCCTGCCTCGTTGTAGACCTCGATGATGATGTCCTTCCGGAAATCCTTGAGCGAGACTTCCGCACCGAGCCCCGAACCGAAGTTCCACACCTTGTTCGCCCAGCGCTCGAACTCGATGTCGTGCGTCACGCCGCGCTCGAGCGAGATCGCCTCGTACTTCGTGCGGCCGGGCGACTTTCGCGACGTGGACGGATCGCCCCCCTCGCGATGCTCGACGAGCTCGGTCGAGCGCTTGAGCGCACCCACCTTGCTGACGCCGGCGACGTACTTGCCGTCCCACTTCACGCGGAACTTGAAGTTCTTGTACGGATCGAAACGCGAGGCGTTCACGCTGAATGTTGCCATGTCAGTGTCTCCTAGGCTTCGACTTGGCCGGCCATCTGCTGCAGCTTGATCACCACGAACTCCGCCGGCTTGAGCGGCGCGAAACCAACCACGATGTTCACGATGCCGAGGTTGATCTCGTTCTGGGTCGTCGTCTCACGGTCGCACTTCACGAAGTAGGCTTCGCGCGGCGACCGCCCCTGGAAGGCGCCCTGCCGGAAGAGGTTCTGCATGAATGCGCCGAGGTTGAGGCGGATCTGCGCCCACAACGGTTCGTCGTTCGGCTCGAACACCACCCACTGCGTGCCGCGGAACAGACTCTCCTCGATGAACAGCGCGAGCCGCCGCACGGGCACGTACTTCCACTGGTCCGCCAGCGAATCCGCGCCGCGCAGGGTCCGGGCGCCCCACACCACCCGCCCGATCTCGCGAAGCGAGCGGAGGCAATTCACGCCGCTCGGATTGAGCTGGCCATTCTGCCCGTCGGTCAGCGAGACGGTCAGCGCCGACGCGCCCACGATCGTCGCATCGATGCCCGCCGGCGCCTTCCACACGCCGCGCTGCGCATCGGTGCGCGCGTAGATGCCCGCCACCGCGCCGCTCGGCGCAAAATCAGCGAGCCTCCCCTCCTGGAGTGGATCGGGCGCGCGGAGTCGCGGGAAATACAGCGCGGCATTCTCCGTGCGGCCGAGCCCCCAGATCGCGCCATCCAGACCAATGACGCCGTCGAACAGGTCGGCGGGCTCGTCCCAGCTGTCGAGCGGGTCGACGATGAAGAACGCGCGCCGCGTGCCGCAGTACGTCGCGGCGTTCGAGCGCGTTTGCGCCCCGATGTCCGTGGCGTCGAAGGAGAACGGTGGAATGCACAGGAGGTTGAACAGGTCCGCCTGCTCGAGTGCCCAGATCCCGCGCTTCGCCGCCTGGAGCGCCGGGTCGGAGACGACGTCCGCCGCGATCGCCACGCCGTCATTCCCATTCGCATTGAACGCGAACGATCCCGGTGTCACCGTCATCGGGTCTGCACCGGGTGCCGCGTTCGGCGTGGCATTCGGCCTCGTCGCCGCCGCCGAGACGAAACGCACGAGCTTCGATTCCTGGCTGAGCACCTGTGCCGCGGAGCGACTGTGCGTCGGCAGCACGGAGATGTTCAGGAAACGCTCCGTGACGCCCGTGTCGATATCGCGAATCGTCAGGTTGAACAGCTCCTCGGCGCCGATCATGGGTCGCGTCGCGTGATCCACGCGCACGCGCAGTCGCGTCCCCCACGTGCCGGGCGACGCGGCAATCAGGTTCAGCGTGTGTGCCGATCCGGTCGCCAACGCCGCATTCTTCGCCACGCGCACGACCAGCGCATCGGAGCCACCGTTCTGGAAGAATTGGTTCACGGCATAGCTCATCGGGCTGCCGCGCCAGAGGGCACCGAACGTTCGCTCGAACTCCGCGAAGCTCTGGACGCGCACCGGTACGTCCACCGGCCCGCGGCGCGCAGCTCCTATGAACGCGGTAATCGACGTCGCAACGCCGGTGATCGTCCTGATTCCGCTCTGCAATTCCTCGATGTAGACGCCGGGATACGTGAGCGCTGAAGGCATGCACTGCTCCGCGTGGCAGGGGGTGGCAGGTCAGGGAGTCGCGTCGCGCGCGACGAAGATGCTGATCTGCGCGTCGTTGCTTCCGGCATTGGTGAACTTGAGCTGCTGGGGATCCACGCCGAGCAGGGCGACGATTCCTCCCGACAGGAGCTGCGGGCCAAGGAGCTCGATATCGGCGGTGTCGGTGGTGCCGTCGCTCGCCTTGTAGCTCACGTCGTCGTAGTGGCTCGACTGGATCGCGAGCAGGTGCACGTCGCTCGCCGGACCCGCATGGAGCGTGACCACCCTGTCCGCCTCACCTGCGACGATCGACACGCTGACGTGTTGTGTCGCCTCCGCCTCGAATGGCGGCATCGACATCGAGAGCTGCTGGCCATCCGCGAGCTGCACCGACGTCGACCAACTCACCTGCGTCATGTACCACCTCCCGGAGAGGGCGATTCCCTGCGCGGTTCGGTCACTTCAAATGCAGAACCTTGATGAATAGCGCAAGAGGCACTCAAGTGAGTACGTACGCCCCCTTAGAAAATTCGGGTCTTCCGGCTTTCGAGTGGGTCTACGGGGGTTTAAGCGCTTAAGGTTTTCTCAGCCGCGCGGTTCGAGATCGAGGCCGCCGCAGTGAAAGTAGATCGCCAGCTTGAAGCGCTCGCGATCGCGGAAGCCACGCGAGGAGTATTTGATCCATTGGATTTTCGCATTCAGGCCCTCGGTCACCGCGTTGGTGATGCGATGCGTGAGGTACGTCAGGATGTTCTCGAGATGCCGACGCAGCGTCTGGGCGAGATACCGCATCGGCGCGAGCCGCGAGCGGGTGGCCCAGCCATACCACCACGCGAAGAAACGCCGAGCTTTCGGAATCGACCGAAACTCCCATAGCCGACGAACGGCCTCCTTCAGGGCCCACGCGCGCGCGGACTTGAGCGTGCTCGCGCGGAGCGCCCGAAAGGCCCGGCGTTGTGCCGCGGTCCATTTGCCCATGCGGGTCATCAACCACAGGAACTTCGTCCCGGTCAACCGCTGATCGCCCCGCTTCTTGAGTTCCTTTTGCTCCTTCCGCCGCACTTGATCCATCGCCTCCAGCACATGGCGCATCACATGGAAGCGATCGAAGACGATCTTCTCGTCCGCGTTCGGCACATGCGCCTGGACGGCCAGTCGATAGGGCTCCCACATGTCCATTGCGACGGCCTCGATCGCCGTGCGCTCCTCGAGCGTCAGGGCGGCGAAATACGCGTCCAGGCTCTCGGCCGCGGCGACATGCAACACGGTCTGTTCGTCCAGATCGACGACCATCGTCACGAACTGGAAATGCTTCAGATACGAATGCTCATCGATGCCGAGCCGGCGGCCGGCCATCGACGCGCGCCGCGCCAGCCCGCGCCGCACCGCGCGCTCCACGATGCCGTTCGCTTCTTCCCAGGTCAGCCCCAGCCGACGGGCCACGGCGAGGGGCGTCGCTTCCTTCAACCAGGCGATTGCCAACCGCTCGAACAGCAATGTGAAATGCGAGCGGCGCTCCGCCCAGGGGACCGTGATCAAGCGCACGCCATGGGTTGCGCAACGCACACGCGGCACCGCGGCGTGGAGGCGCGTTTGAAACTGGCAGGTATCGAGGTGGCGCCAGCTGCGCTCGTGGTGATCATAGACCGGACTCCCCTCGCCGCACTCCGGACACACGAACCGCGTCCCGGCACGAGCCTCCACCCAAACGTGCACGGCTTGCTCGGCCTCCCTGAGCTCCACGCGCTCGACATCCCACGGCGCAGCCCGTCCGAGGATCGTGACGTACAGCGATCGATCATCCATTGACGCGCTCCCGAAGGAGCTCGCGTCACGCTATTCCACCCACTCGAAAGCCGGAATTCCCGAAAATTCTCAGGGAGCCACGAGCGTCTTCACCATCGCGTCCATCGTCCGCAACGACTGCATCCACCGCGCGACGATCACCAGGTCGTTCACCGGATCCACGTAGACGATGTTATTCCCCGCGCCGAGATGCCAGAACGCCTGCTCCGGCGCGCTCGGCATCGTGCGTCGTCCCGTATTCAGGAAGTAGTTCGCGAATCCGTAGCCGGTATTTACGCCGGGCGTCGTCGCACGCTTGATCCAGTCCTCCGACAGGATCTGCCGGTCGTTCCACTTGCCCTTGCGCAGCGTGAGGTAGCCGAAGCGCGCCATGTCCCGCGCGCTGATGAACATCCCTCCCCCCCAGTGCGCGCCGCCAGCGACTGACTGCACGAGCGCGCCGTCCATCACCACCCATGAGTTGTCGTAGCCGAACCAGCGCCACGTGTGCGACGCGCCGATTGGATCCATCACGTGCTCCTTCAGCACCTGCGGCAGCGGACGTCGCCACACGTTGAGTGACGCGAGCGCCATCAGGTTCACACGGACGTCATTGTACGTGTAGACGGTGCCCGGCTCATTGCGCGCCCGGACCTTCCACTGCTCGACGTCGCCGCGCGGCCGGTCCGCCCAATCCGGCTTGCCCCAGAGCGTCCCCTGCCAGTCGCTCGTCTGCCGCAGCAGGTGATCCCACGTGATCTTCTTGTTGTGGTCCGACTCGAACGGCTCCAGCAGCTCGAACGCACTGTACGCCACGCCCTTCTGTGGCGTCGCGGGCCCCATGTCTCCCATGTCCGATGCCGGAACCGGGACGAGCGACGGCGTTCCATTCGGGGGTCCCTTGAGCGCGAGGATCGGTGTCATGTAGCCGCGCACCGGGTCGTTGACGTCGCGGATCATCTTCCGGTCGTACGCGAGGCCAATCGTCGTCGTCACGAAGCTCTTCGTCACGCTGAACGTCACGTCCACCCGGCTCGGATCGCCCCACTCGGCCACGATGTACCCGCGCCGCACGATCATCCCCGCCGCGCCACCCCGGGTGCGAAAGGGGCCGACCGCCTCGCCATGCGGCTCCGTCCCGAATCCGCGCAGGTGATTCTCATTGAGGTCGCGCGGCTGCGTCTGCTCGTTCGCCATCGCGAGCGCGACAGCGCTGTCCACCGCCTTCGCCACGAGCCCGACCTGAGCGGGCGTGCGACGTTCCCAGGCGTCACCCGCCGCGGGATAATAGACACGCTGCGCCGCCGCGGGTGCCGCGACGAACGCCGCCGCAACGAGGAGTGCGATTGCGCTCGAGCGCACGTTGGTGGGAATTCGCGTCATGTTCGTTGGCGGGGAGAGACGGCGACATATTGCTTCATCTCCAATTCTCCCTACCCGGGCCGCACTTCGCTACCCGCGTACGTCGTCATACTCCGGAGTTCACATGGGCATTCTCCGACGGTGGTTCGGGCCGAGCAAGGCGGAAACCTGGCGGCAACTGAGCGAGGAGATGGGCGCGCGGTACGAGGAAGCCGGGTTCGCAAAGGCGGACAGGGTCGTGGCCTCGCACGGCGACTGGTCGGTCACGCTCGACACGTTCACCGTCTCCGCCGGCAAGACGACCGTCACCTACACGCGCATTCGGGCCCCCTACGTGAATCCCGACGGCTTCCGCTTCTCCGTGAGCCGCAAGGGATTCTTCAGCGGTGTGGGCAAAATGCTCGGCATGCAGGACATCGAGGTTGGTCAACCCGAGTTCGACCGCGACTTCATCATCAAGGGCACTGACACGTCACGGCTGCGCACGCTGTTCGCCAATGCATCCGTCCGGCGCCTCATCGAGGCGCAGCCGCAGATCAAGTTCGAGGTCAAGGACGACGAGGGTTACTTCGGAACCAAATTCCCCGAGGGGGTGGACGAGCTGTACTTCGTCGTCGTCGGAGTGATCAAGGATCCGGACCGCCTCTACCAGCTCTTCGAGCTGTTCGCCGAGACACTCGACGAGCTCTGCCGGATGGGGAGCGCGTACGAAGGAGGCTCCTTGCCGAAGCTCAAATAATTGTATCCAGTATTGCCTTGACCAAACCGCTGAGGTGATCGGTGCGCCCCGAGTGCACGGCCCGTTGGGGTCAGAGTGCCAGGGCAATCGGGGTCAGAGTGCCACGGCTATGGGACTCTGAATCTCACTCCAACCCACGCCTGACTCTGACCCCAATGGACGTCTCACTCTGACCCCAACTGGCGCCTCACTCTGACCCCAACGGACGGAGCACTCTGACCCCAACGGACTCGTTGCCCAGGACAACGACAAGTGCGACGTCTCATCAGCCGACTTCGCCA
>JBKJMP010000383.1:0-12508 GCA_046596395.1 Gemmatimonadaceae bacterium | reverse complement strand
ATCGGTCATGGTAGACAGCACGGAGTCGCGCGGACCCGCCGCCTGGATCCAGTAGATCTCGTGCATCTCACGAGCGGCATCGATGAGGAGCGGCAACATGCGGCGCTCACGAGGCGTGAGCCGCGTGGTATCCGCCTCCAGCCGCACCGTGGTGTAGCGTGACACGCGCTCCGCGGCCGACGCCAGCGCGGGGGCGGGCGACACGGGCACCGTCGTTGGCCGCGGCGCGGCGGCGACGGGGGGCAGCGGACGTCCCCCCGGATACCACACGGGTGCCGGACCATCGGCGAGCAGCCGAGTCGCAGCGGCCGCCGAGCGGATCAGGCTGGTCATGTGCGCGAAATCGACTCTCGAGACCTCGTCGCGTGGCGTGTGATAGTCCGAGTGCATGTTGTACGACGACAGCACATGCGCGGGCACGCCGGCGCGCGCAAATGCGATGTTGTCGCTGCGCGTGTAGAAGCTCTGGTCCAGCCGCCGGTCCGGCACGAAGCCGAGTCCGGCGGCCGCGAACATCGCTCCCATGTTGGAGCGGTCGAAGCCGGTGAGCCATCCCTTGCCGTGTCCGCCGCCGAGCGTGTCGGGGCGGCCGATCATCTCGATCTCGAGGTTCGAGCTCATTTGCGAGACCGGTACGAAGGGGTGCTGGATGTACCAGCGCGTGCCGAGCAGGCCGACCTCTTCTCCTGTCGTCGCGGCAAATACGATTGTGCGCCGAGGACGCGGGCCCGCGACCATCGCTCGTGCGATCTCGAGGACGGCGACGACGCCGGATGCGTCGTCGTCCGCGCCGTTATAGATCGAATCGCCGGCGACTGGGCGCCCGATGCCGTTGTGGTCGTAGTGCGCGTCGATCAGCACGATTGAATCGGCGGCTACGGGGTCGGTGCCACGCAGGACGCCGATGACATTGACTGCGGGGCGCCGGCGCGCAGCAGGAATCGTGTCGAGGGCCGCGAAGCTCGGCATCAGGGTGATCGCCTCGCGGACCACGCCGTCGCGGGCTGGACGGGAGACCATCGCGATGGGTACGCGCTGGAAGTAGCCGCTGTCTCCGGCGGGCTCGAGCCCAATCGCTCGCATCTCGTTGGCGATGAGCGTGGCCGCCTTGGCCGATCCCCTCGTCCCGGTGCCGCGTCCCTCGAGCGAATCATCCGCGAGGCCCGAGAGCAGGCGTCGAACGTTCGCCTCCTGAATGACGGACGACGCCGACCCTGACGGCAACGCTCCCGACTGCGACATGCCTCCCGTCGCACTGGCGCATCCATGTACGGCGGAGAGAAGGACGAGGGACAGCAGCCTGCGCGTGCTGGCGTTGGATCTCATGTTGACGACAGGAGAGGGGTGCGTGAGGGATGCATGGCGCCCGTGAAAGGTGTTCAAAATCGCGGAGCCGGTGGAACACGGCTTGCCAACTGTTTACGGCATGTCGAATTCCAATGGGACACTCCGTAGAAGGCTAACCACGCGGCGCTCGCGATCGCTGATTGCCGCGCTTTCCATACCACTCGCTGGCGTGCTGGTCTTCAGCGTCGCTGCGGCGCGCACGCCGTCCGCAGCGACCTCGACGTTGACGCTCGAGGCAAGCCTCAGCATGCGCACACTGACGCTCAAGCGCGATGGCGAGGTCGTGAAGACGTACGATGTGGCGATCGGCAAGGATGCGAATCCGACCCCGGCGGGGTCGTACCACATCAAGCGGATCGTGTGGAACCCCGCATGGGTCCCGCCCAACACGAAGTGGGCGCGCGGAAAGTCAGCGAAGGCGCCCGGAGATCCGGCGAACCCCATGAAGCTGGTGAAGATTTTCTTTCGCGAGCCCGACTACTACATCCACGGCACGGGCCAGGTCGAGACGCTCGGCCAGGCGGCATCGCACGGGTGCCTCCGCATGGACCCCAACGACGCCGGCGAGGTGGCGTTGCTGGTGATGGAGAACGGGGGCGTGGCGCGCGACTGGGACTGGGTGAAGGGGATCCTGCACATCGGGGAGCAACGGGTCGTGGCACTGCAGCAGACCGCGCCGCTCTCGGTCGTGCGGTGATGGTGCGTGACCTAGCCGTGCACGAGACGGTTGGCCAGCCACGCCAGTAGCACGGTGATCACCGCGCCGCCCACGACCCAGAGCGACTCGGCGCCGCGGATGTCCTCATCGCCATCGATCTCGCGCGCGCGGCGCTCTCGCCAGCCTGCGAGTGCACCGGTCCCGATGAGCGACGCGAGAAAGACGAGCCGAACGGTCAGCCCTGCCGTCGCGCGCGTGGGCATGAGGAGATGACCACCGCCCATGCCCACGCCGGCAACGAGGCCGGCATTCGTGATCCGGGTGATCGAGCGCGCGTTCACTCGGCTCTCACTCAGTCCGCCGATGTGAACGTGATGTCCGTGTCGATCGGGTGACCGTGAAGCCACACGCCGGACCCCTTGCGGGGCGGCGTGAGGACCTCGAAGCGAACCTCGAGGGGTTGGGGGGCATCCGCAAAGGTGGGACGGAGATCATCGAGGACGGCGCTATACGCCGCTTCGTGGTCGGTCGCGGACACGATCCCTACGTGGATCGGATGCGCGAACCGCTGCATCTCCTTCGCCCCCTCGATCTTTTCGGCGATGTAGTAGACGTAGGTATGCATCCGTGCTTTACAATGGCTCAACGGTGAAGACGAGCACGGCGTTGGGCGGAATCACCGGCGGGCTGCCCTGTGCGCCATAGCCGAGCGCCGGCGGGATGATGAGCTGGCGGCTGCCGCCCACCTTCATCCCCATCAGTCCCTCGTTCCACCCCTGGATGACGTTTCCCGGAATCGTGAACGAGTAGGTGCCGGCGTCGAACTGTGTGCCGTTCGCGAGCGAGCCCACGTACTTCACGTTCAACCGCTGCCCCGCGACGACCGTGGCGCCCGTCCCCACGCGGATGTCCCGAAAGTAGAGGCCTGACGCCGTCCGGGTGGACGAGGCGAGGTTCACTCCGAGCGAAGGCGCGAAATTCGTGGATTCGACGGGCACGGCAGTGGTGGTCGAGGATGATTCGCCGCAGGAGGCGAGCAGAAGCGGCAGGGCCGCGAGGATGATTCGCTGGAAACGCATCAAGACTCCGAAAGCGGTGACGAGCAAGGACGAACGAAAGCTAGCGCGGCATACTGCAGTTAACCTGCCCCACCCTGCTCACGGTCACGACGCACCGGCACCCGCTTGCCTTTGATCGTGGTCGCACGCAGGGTCTCGATGATCACGTCGGCGATCTCGTCAGGAACCTCGACGAGCGAGAAGCGATCGGTGATCTGGATCGCCCCGATGGCGCGCGCGTCCACTCCCGCCTCGTTCACGATCGCGCCGACGAGGTCGGCTGGGCGGATGTTGGTGTTGCGGCCCGCGCCGATGTAGAGCCGCGCCACATCCCACTCCGGGGTGATCCGCTTCTTGCCACCCGAGGCCTTCGAGCCGGCCTTGGCCGCCTCGTGGCGACGTGAGCCCGCCTTGGCGGTCGGTGCGCGTTCCTTGTCGTGACGCGACGCCGGACGCTCCGTGCGCAGGACGACCGTCGGGATCTCCTCCGCCTCGGCGCCATCCTTCTGGTCGGCCATCTTCACCGCCGCAGCGGCGACATCCATGATGTCGAACTCCTGCGCGAGCGAGTCCACCACCGCGCGGAACCCGTCGAGCTCACCGCCGAGGATCACCTCGCGAAGCGAGGCCTTCGTCATCTCGATGCGACGAGCGCGAAGGTCGGCAACCGTCGGCACCGTGGCGATATCGATCTTTTGCTTCGTGAGATACTCGATGTTGCGCAACAGGCGATGTTCGCGCGGCTCGGCGAGCGTGATGGCCACGCCTTCACGCCCCGCACGCCCGGTGCGGCCGATGCGGTGCACGTACGCCTCCGCGCTCGTGGGGACGTCATAGTTGACGACGTGCGAGACGTGCTCGACGTCGAGTCCGCGCGCGGCGACGTCCGTCGCGATGAGCAGGTCCGCGGTATTGGCGCGGAACTTCTTCATCACGCGGTCACGTTGCTCCTGCGAGAGACCGCCGTGCAGCGCCTCGGCGCGATACCCGCGGCCGTTGAGCGACTCGGAGAGCTCGTCCACTTCCGTGCGGGTCCGGCAGAACACGATCGCGGACGTCGGATTCTCAACGTCGAGGACGCGACCGAGGGTGGCCATCTTGTGCGCACGGCCGACGATGTAGGCAACCTGACGGACACGCGGCGCCGAGCCCGCCGGAACGATCTCGCGATCTATACGAACTCTTACCGGGTTCTTCAGGTGCTTGTTCGCGATCTCGGCGATGCGGGGCGGTAGCGTCGCGGAGAAGAGCGCCGTCTGCCGCTCGGCGGGCGTCTCGACGAGAATCGCCTCGAGGTCGTCGGCGAAGCCCATGTCGAGCATCTCATCGGCTTCATCGAGAATCACGATCTTCACGCTGCCGAGCCGCATCGTCTTGCGCCGGATGTGATCGAGCGCGCGGCCAGGTGTCGCGACGACGACGTCCACGCCGCGCTTGAGCGTGCGCAGCTGCGATTCCATCGGCGCGCCGCCGTAGATCGGGATCGCGACGATGCCCATTGCCTTGCCGTACTTGTGCACGGCCTCCGCGACCTGCATGGCCAGCTCGCGCGTGGGCACGAGGATGAGCGCCGCCAGTCGCTCGCGCGGCTCTGCGTCCGGTGTGAGGAGGTGAAGCAGTGGCAGGGCGAAAGCCGCGGTCTTGCCCGTCCCCGTTGCCGCTTGTCCAAGGACGTCCTTCCCTGCCAGCAGCGGCGGAATGGCTTCGCGCTGCACGGGTGTGGGTTCCTCGTATCCCAGGACGGCAAGCGCATTCACGATGCGCGGATCGAGACCTAGCCCGGAGAAGCCGGCGCCCTGGTCGATGATGGCAGCACTTTCTTTACTCGGTGTCATTCTCGAAAGATAACCCCTCAGGGCTCGGCTATCTTCGAGGAATGGATCGCGACGACGAATTGCCCTTCGCGGTGTGCACGTCTCCAATGCAGGGGCTCGGCGCGTTTGCGACGCGGCCGATCGCCGAAGGGGTGCGCCTGATCGAGTACGCGGGCGAGCGATTGACCCCCGCGGAGGCGGAGGAGCGATACCCGGATGTGGTGGGCGAACGGCACCATACGTTTCTGTTCGCGATCGATGACGACGTGGTGATCGACGCGGCCGTGAACGGAAACGAGGCGCGATTCATCAACCACTCGTGCGATCCCAACTGCGACGCCGTGATCGACGATGGCCGCATCTGGATCGAGACGATTCGGGCCGTAGAGCCTGGAGAGGAACTCGCGTACGATTACGCGTACATCCTGGAGGAACGGCACTCCCCGGCGGCGAAGCGGCGGTTCCCCTGCTCCTGCGGCGTGGCGAACTGCCGCGGAACGATCCTGGCGAAGAAACGCTGAGGCGGGACTACTTCGCGGGCTTGCAAAGGTAGTCGAGCGCCACCCTTCCGAGAGAGCCGCCGATCGTGGGGCCGTAGCCGGGAATCTTGAGCACGTTCCGCTCGATCTCCTTCGTGCTCTTCTCGTCCGAGTAGAACACGTTTTCCTTTGCCGCCAGGTACTTGCGAGTGCAGTCGAATGTCGCGGTCACGCGGCTGCTCCTCCACAGGCCACGCTGCGCCTGTACGGGCGGGTTGAACACGACGCGCACGACGGCGGAAACCAGATGTCCCTGGCGCTTCACGCTCTTCGGATCGACGGAGACGACATTGCCGCTGGCCGTCGTACCGATGTCCACCCACTTTCGCTGCGCGAGCGACGGCGAGGAGACGAGCGCGAGCAGTACAATGGCGAGCACGACTACGCGCGCGCGCATCGGTCAGGCCCGCCGGGCTGCGGTGAGCTCTGCCTTTTCGCGAAACGAAAAGGCGTGCCCGCACTTCACGCACGCAAAGCTTCCGGTGTGCGCGCCGAGATCGTAGAGCTTCGCCAACTGCGGATGCTCGCACGGCGCGTCTCCCCACGCGTCCCTCAACTCCTGTGCGCGCTTCTGCTTCATGGCAATATCCCCGTCGATGAAATTTCCGCGAGCTAACTACATGCAATATCGCCAGTTGAAGCACGAAATGCCATCCTCGAGAGGCGCCACGGTGCGCGGACAGGATTCCATGACGGCGTGAATCTGAGTACTTTACGATTCACTCGTGAGGAGCAGCGATGATCCGAGGGTTCGAGTTCGAAGAGGATGGGCGAACGTTCACGTGCAAGGTGGAAGCACGACGCGCCACTCCTGATGACGCCTGGTGGTGGTTCGACGTCTCCGGTGACCGTCAACGTTACGCCCCGTTTCAGGCGGCAACTGCCGACACCCAGAAAGCGGTAAAGTCAAAAATCGTCGCGTTCTACGCGAACCTTCTCGAAGCGCGCTCTCGACCAGTCGAGCCGCGCAGCCACTGGGGACGACGTCCGAAACCAGCGGAAGCAGTCGCAGAGTGAACATCGATCGGGTGATCGGCGCCAGCGCCGGTCACCCGATCTCGCTTCACACCAACCGCACGCAGGTGCCCCACGGATCCTCGGCAAGCCACGCCTCGCCATGCTGGGCTACCTGAAATCCTGCGGCACCCAGACTGCGAGCCGCCTCTGCTGCCGCACTCGCCGTTGGCAGGATCACGCGCCATTCGAGTAGCCGCGCGTCGGTCATCGAGGGGCGATTTGCGTTTGGGCCCGCCCAGATATTGAGTCCGAGATGGTGGTGGTATCCGCCCGCCCCGAGGAAGAGCGCGCCAGGATACGACCACACCATCTTGTCCAAGCCGAGGGCGGCATGGTAGAACCCTGCCGCCGATTCCAGGTTCGCGACGTGCAAATGCACGTGACCCAACGTGGTGCCCGGCGGAGCCCCGCTCCACGCGACGCCATCGGCGGCGCGGACGAGATCGTCGAGGTCCAGGGGGTCGCTCGCCATGCGTACCTGCCCGTTCTCCGCTCGCCATTCGCCACGCGGCCGGTCGGCATAGACCTCGATGCCGAGTCCATCGGGGTCGCGTAGGTACAGTGCCTCACTGACGAGATGATCGGAGGCGCCGAAGCGCACGGCGCTCGACCTGAGATGCGTCACGAAGCGTCCCAGCGCGCTGCGGTGCGGCAGCAGGATCGCGAAGTGGTAGAGACCGAGCCTGCCCTGCTCTCCCAGCGGCCGAGCGTCAGCGTGTTCATTCAAGTCGACGAGTGCAGTTCCGTCGAGCGCGCCGAGCATCGCGGTGCCTTCACCTCGTGCGAGCGTGCGCAGTCCCAGCACGCGCTCGTAGTACTCGACCGAACGCGCGAGGCTCGCCACTTGAAGGGTCACGTGGCCGAGGCGCGTCTCGGCGGGCAATCGCCACGACGGCGGAGCGATTCCTACATCGGACCCTGACATGACGGGAATACTGTGCTACTCACTGGGAGCGCGAAACCGGCTTGCGGACAAAGCCGGGTTTGGGGTGGAGGGTGAGGGGTGGAGAGTCATTGAGTCTACAGCAGGGTAAGGGGTATGGGGTCCGGGGTCGGGGGTATGGGGGAGAGCCCGGTCGCGAGATTAGTGCGGCGTGATGTTTCGGTGGTCGCGAGTGAATTTCGCGCCGGGGCGATCCGAGAGCACCCGCGTGGTGTAGCGCTGCGCCTCGGAGATGCGCTCGACCTCGACGGAAATGGCGTCGAGCGCCTGCATGATCGGAGCGAGCTGTGCCGGCTGGAGGGTTGTCGCCGGAGCCTCGAGTTGCGCCTTGCGCACCGCGCGACGGGCACCGAGGAAGCCGCCAATCCACGCTCCCACGATGCCTGCCGTCAGGCCGATCACGCCGGCGAGGCCGAAGAGGAGGAGGTAGTGCTCGCGCGTCGTGCCCATGAATAGCGCTGGAAGTCCCATGCGTGCCTCCTCAATTGGGTCGTGACCGAGTGTCGTGGCCCTACGGGCCGTTGTGCGGAAAGAGTCAGGCGGTGATGCCGTCCATCGCGACCTGCGCCGAGGGGCTCGATCCATCTCGCTGAATGTAGGTACCGTCGGGCTGAAGGTCCCAGGCAGTGCCATCAGCGAGGTAGAGCGCGAGTATCCTATCGAGCTCGGCCTGATGGGATCGGTCGCGAACGGGAACGAGTAGCTCGACGCGCCTGCGCAGGTTGCGTGGACGAAGATCGGATGAGCCGATGAAGTACTCGGGCGCGCCGTCATTCGAAAACCGATAGATGCGTGAGTGCTCGAGGAAGCGACCGACGACCGACATCACGCGGATGGGGCGGCTGTCGTCCGGACGCAGGGTACAAATGCCACGCACCACGAGCTCGATCGGCACGCCGGCATCCGCCGCCGCATAGAGCGCCCGAACGACTTCGGGATCCGAGAGACCATTGACTTTGATCGCAATACCGCAGGCCCTGCCCGCCCGCGCGTGCTCGACTTCACGGGCGATGAGGGCGAGCATCGCGGGGAGCAGCTGGTGTGGCGCAGCCAGCGCGCCGTTGGCGAGCCCACGAGGGGCTCGGGCCGACCCGGTGAGCTCATTGAACAGGTCCGCCACGTCCGAGACGAGGTCCTCGCGCGCCGAGAAGAGACTGAGGTCGGTGTACTGGCGACCGGCGCGTGCGTTGTAGTTGCCGGTGCCCACGTGGGCATAGCGCTGCAGCTTCCCGCCCTCGCGCCGCACGACGAGTGCGACCTTCGCGTGCGTCTTCAGGCCGACGATGCCGTACACGACGTTGCCCCCCGCGCTCTCGATGGCACGCGCCCAGGAGACGTTGTGCTCCTCCTCAAAGCGCGCCTTCACCTCAACGAAGGCGACGATCTTCTTTCCGGCGTTCGCCGCGGCCAGGAGCGCGGCGACGACAGGCGAGGGCTCACCGACGCGATAGAGGGTGATGCGTATCGTCGTGACGTCCTTGTCATCGGCCGCTTCACGGAGGAAACGCACGACCGATGCGTCGAAGGCGTCGAACGGATGGTGCACGAGCACGTCGCCGGCTCGGATCGCATCCAGCATCGAGCCGGCGCCCGACAGCACGTCACGAGGGCGGAGCGGCCGGTAATCGAACCCTTCGCCGACCGGCAGTGGCAGGTCCACCAGGCATCGCAGGTCGAGCAACCCATCGATGACCTGCACCTCGTCCACGACGGGCTGCATTCCCTGATTGATCGCGTCGCGCCTGAGGCTCTCGAGGAGCAGCTCGGCGACGAACGTCGGCATGGTTCGTTCGACCTCGACACGGACCGCGGGATTGTACGGGCGACGAACGGCGGCCTCCGCGACGGCGACGAGGAGGCTCTCGGCTTCGTCTTCGTCGATCGCGAGGTCGCCGGCGCGCGTCACGCGAAAGAGGTGCGCGCCCTCGACCTGCACGTTCGGGTGCAGGAGGTCCACGTTGGCGCGCAGCAGCGCTTCGATGGAGATGACAGCGCCTTCGCGGCCCGGCACCGGGATGAGCCGCGGCACGTCGGCGGGCAGCTCGAACTCCGCGAGGTGTGGACGTCCGCCGGACTGCGGCCTGAACACGACGGCCAGCGACAGACCGAGGTGCGGCAGGTGCGGCAGTGGATGCCCGGGGCTGAGCGTCATCGCGAGGGGGGTCAGCGCCGGGTGGATCTCGTCGCGGCATCGCGCCGCGAGCACGTCGCGCTCGTCGTCGTCGAGGTCGGACCAGCTCACCATCCGTATGCCGTGGCGCTCCACGTCCTGGAGACGCTCCGCCGCGCACCGTGATTGCGCGCCGAGGAGCGCGGCAATCGCCGCCTCGACGAGCGCGAGCCGCTCGTACGGCGTCAGGCCATCGTCGCCGCGGGTGATGCGGTGGCCATCGGCGGGATCTTCGAGCGCCGCGCGCAGGCTCGACATGCGCACCATGTACAGCTCGTCGATGTTGCTGCTCACGATGCCGAGAAAGCGGAGCCGTTCACGAAGGGGGGTCCGCGCATCCTCGGCGAGCGCGAGCACACGCCGCTGGAATGCGAGCAGGCTCAACTCGGGATTGAGCAGGTCGGCGGCGTTGTTCGCGAGCACGAGTGGGGCGTGGTGCGCACCGTCCGAGCCGTTGAGCGCGTCCTCGCGACCGTCGGAACGCGCCCACCGCAGCAGCAACTCGGCATGCTCGCGCGGGTCGCTCACCTGCTCGCCGAGCTCATACTGCGAGCGGAATGCGGATGAGAGGCGGTCGAGCTCCGCGGGGTCACCGCGCCGGAGGTGCCCGCAGAAGTGGTGGAAGGTGCGAGCGACATCCCGGCGGCGCACGGTGATGCGGTCGAAGTGCAGCTCGATGCGCGGACGCCGAAGCAGGTCGAGGCTCACTGCTCGCGTGATGCGCTGCACCTCGAGTTCGAGCTGCGCGGCGAGCCGTTCGGGCTCGACGAGGGCGCGGAGGCGGCGGGCAACCGAGGTGTTCTCGGCGAGCGCGCCGCGGACGTCGGCCGCATGAACGCGCGAGTCTACCCGGATCGGCGCCGTGCCGTCGCTCGTGCGCAACGAGAGCAGGTGGGCGTCATCGAGCCCGACGCGCAGGCGGCACGTCACGCCGAGCCGGCGGAGGGCGCCGTCCGCCGTGTCGAGGTAGATGTCCCGGTGCAGGGACCGGCGCGGCTCTCGCGAGGACATCCCGAGCGGAAGCGCCCGAGTCGCGAGCGTCTCGAGCTGGTCGGCGGAACGAAGCTCGTAGCGAAACGACCTGGCGCCCGCGAGGAGGTTCTGCGGGCGCCCGGATACCGACGTCAGCGGCGCCCCACGCAGTTGTCGATCAGGTTGCGCTGCATTTCCCGCGGCGACCCGATGACCTTGTAGAACTCGTCGAAGTATTCCAATGTCTCGCGGACGATGCCCGGGTCCATGAGCGTGCCCAGGTGATCGGCGTACAGGGCGTAGATTGCGTCCTTCTTCTCGATGAAGCGCTGCGCAGCCACGGGATACTCGGCATTGAAGGCGCAATAGCCACGGAACAGCCGCTGCCGCACGCGGCGAATCGCGGTGAGTTGCGGATCGACGGTGGCATACGGTGCGTTGACGGCGCCGGAGAAGTCGAAATCGTAGGCTACCGTGATGAGTGGCGCGAAGATGTCCGCCTTCCGGATCGACTCGCCGTTGTGGAGCTGGCTGAGGGAGAAGTCGGTGTTGCCGATCATGTACTCGAACATGAACACGAGGGCGATGTGCTCCGGATGGAAATCATCCGGTCCAGCGCCCTTGATCTCCATGAGGCGTCCGCCGAGCCGGGCGGCCATCTCCTCGGGGTCCTCGACGAGGAAGCCGTACCGCGTCGCCTCCTCCTTCCCCGACGCGCTGTCACGATAGGTGACGCGCCACGCGCGCACCCGGTGGCTCGCCGGCGTGAGGAGATTGTAGATGCGGTAGAGCTGCATCTCCTGGAGCGTGTGCTGCTCGAAACGGTCGGTGTTCTTGCAGATGTTGACGAACTTCGGCTTCTCGATGGCCTCGAAGAGCGTGCCCGTGGCGGTCTTGTTGGGGACGTCGAGACGGATGGGCGGGAAGGTGCAGTTTTTCAGGCGCCACTTGCCGCGCGTCTTCGCGCGCATGGGGACGGTGACGGTCGCACCACCGGGAGCCGCGTACGACATCGATGCGCTCCGCCAGGGCGACGTCTCTCCCTTGTCACCGCGCAGTGCGCGCAGGTTGGCGGTAAACGTGAGGGCGAGGAGCGAGTCGCTCGCGAACATGGGCGGCACCGGCTTCAGCGAGTCAATCTTCTTCAGCTGCGGCGTGGCGGCGGAATCGGCCTTCTTCGGCTTCTTCGCGGCAACTTGCGCGGGCAGGTTCGCCGTCGTCAGGACGGCCAGCGCGCAGGCCGCGAGCAGCGCGCGTGATGCGAGACGAGTGCCGGACATGATCACTTGAACTCCGCGTGAATGACGGACGTCGAGCCGGCTGCACGGATGAGGGACAACAGCTCGTCGGCGGGAGTACGCTTCCGAAGCTGCACGAAATACTCGACGCTATCTACCCCTCCCTCGGACGTGACGGTCCCGATCCGCCACTGTTTCGTGTAGTCCTGGAGCTTGGGCTCGACGACGCGGCGCATGGACGCGAGGTCGACGGTGCGCAGCACGAGACAACTTTCGTCGGTGGCCGAGCCGCCGCCGTCGTCGCTGGAGTGGGCGCGGCGCCAGGCGCGTTCGGCCACTCCCTCGAGCTGCTCCTTCGTCATGTTGCGGAAGACCTCGTCGTCGATGCGTGCGACGAAGGTGCCCGTCTTCGCGAGCTGCCGGGCGCGGCGGAGGCGCTTGTCGGCAATGCGGCCATCGAGCTCCACAGGCGCGTTGCCGAAGTCGCGATACCAGAGGACGAACACGGTGATGTTGAACCCGAGCGAGATGACCGCGGCGACGGGCAGGTTGACGGCGGCGGCGAGGCCGATGGCCGTAGCGAGGAAGACGTAGACCGCGTCCTTGCTGTCGTCGAGCGTGTTACGGAAGCGCACCGCCGCCACGATGCCAGCGAGGCTGAAGGCGAGCGTGATGCTGTACTTCACCAACAGCACGATGCCCGACACGACGAGCGGCAGGATGATCAGCAGCTGGACGACCGACTGCTGGTA